>NZ_JBSSAH010000018.1:0-56487 GCF_054058415.1 Thermostichus sp. MS-CIW-38
GGTCAGGACTTGGGTCATGGTTCTATTGTAACCTCGCATTCCTCCCGGCACTGACCCTACGGGTACAGTGCGGGGCTCCTGCGATTTCTAGCTGACTCTATAGAAAAGAAGATGGGAATTTCATGAATGCTAGAAAGGGATCCCCCGCTCGCTGCGACTTCACAGCCCCCAGGCCCTAAACAAAAAAAGACTGGCAGTGTGAGGTCTACCAGTCTGAGTCAGTTCCCTGTGAGTGAGCTGATGCCGTCGTTGCCAACGTCTTCAACCCGATTCCCAGTTTGTGTTGCTTTTTGCCATTTCGAAGTGATTCAGATCACTTGAAACTTGAGGAGCCCGCAGCTTTGGCGAGCACTCCTGTCCTGATTTCTTCGTACAGGGATCCCCCATCCCCACCCCTATGAACCCTGAGGCGACAAAGGGAGCATCTCAAAACAAAGGCAACTGCTCCTCTTCTGCTGAGGCAGGGCTTGAAGCTCCCGGCTCCTCCCAGTTGGGATCCCAGTCCTGCAAGGGATCCGCATATTCCTCCAACAACTGACGGGCGGCGGCCAGCAAATCGTTGTGCAAGGGGGCCAGATCGCTGCGGTTGGCCAAATACTGCTCCAGAGCCGTCAGGGGCTCAAGTCGGTTGGGATCCAAGCCCGGCAGACGGATGCGGCTGGGGCTGACCACTTCTGGGGCGATGGTGTAGCTAAAAGCAGGGGCAAGAGCGTTGTGCAGAGCCCGCTCATCAATGCACTCTAGCTGGTCGGGCCGTATGCGGTAGATCAACCGCAGGATGGAGCCGGCCACGGGGGCCTTGGCGATGGCGGCCAGCAGCTTGGACTGCGCCTGCTGGGGTGGATCTGCGCTCAGATCCAGGCGAATGGTGTGAAAGGTACGGGTTGGCAGGGGCAAAAATTCATAGCTGGCCCCCGTAGGGGTGACTTCCACCAGCACACAGCCTTTTTCCTCTTTTTCTTCGCCAAAATCCACCCGCTCAATGCTGCCGGGATAGAGCATCAAGGGATCCCGACACAGCACCTGGTGACGGTGGACATGCCCCAAGGCAACATATTGATAGGCAGGCCGAGCCAGCAGCGAAAGGGGCACCGTAAATCCTCTGCCCACCGAAAGATGGCGTTCTGCTCCGTAGCGGGCTGTCTCCACCATGACGTGAGCCAACAAAATCGCCGGGATCCCTGGCTGCAGGGTGCGGATCTCCCCTTCTAGGGCTAGGCGGAGGCGCTGCAGGAGCTGATGCGCGAGGATTTCCCCTTCAAGCGCCAAGCTTTCCTGTTGGGCGAGTAGAGCAGAGCAACTCAGCCAAGGTAAAGTGGTCACCTGCACCGGGCCACCGCGAGTTTCGATCCGATGAGTTTCCAGTCTGTCCCCCACAATAAAGCCTGAGACCCCCAAAGCGCGGTAGATAGCCAGGCTGTTGCCTCCCTGTCCCTGCCCGTACTGATCGTGGTTGCCCACCAACAGGACGGTTGGGATCCCTGCATCGGCCAGGCGGCGAAACTGTTGGGCAAAAAGCTCTTGATGGAGAGGGGGGGGTGTCGCATCGGGGAAAGCATCGCCCCCAAACAACACCAGATCCACCGCTTGGTTGAGAGCATGGTCAATGCACAAGCGCAAAGAAGCTACAAAATCTTCCAAACGGGTATTCAGGCCGGTGGCCGGGTTAATGTGGCCGTAGGCAAGGCCACTGCCCAGATGAATGTCGGAAAGATGTAGCAACCTTACCATCTTGGGCGCTCTTGGAGACTTTGCAGCTCTCCCATCTGTTGGGATAAACCTTGCCGTTCGCGTTAGCGGGACGGAGTCCTTTGGTTGTCCAGAATGGCAAACCCAGGGTTGAACAATCTTTGCTTAGGCTTGGCGGCGGGGCCTGGCTCGATCCAAACGCAGAGGACGGCCCATGAATTCCTGCCCGTTCGCGCTCTCGATGGCTTCGTCCTCCTCAGCTTCGGTTGCCAGATCCACAAACGCGAAGCCTCGTGTCTGACCTGTCTCTCGGTCTATCGGGATTGTAACCGACTTAACGTTCCACCTCTGCTGGAAGAAAGCTTTCAGTTCTTCTGTTGAGGCTTTATAGTTCAGGTTTCCCACAAAAATGGTCATGGCAATTCAAGCAAAGTAAGTCACCAATCAGCAAGGGTGGCAACAAAGCTCCAGAGTACTTCACTTCTATCATGGAGCCTTGCTAAGTCGCACAACGTGAAAGGATGTAAAGGGATCCCTGCCGGAAAATCTTCCCCCTTCCCCATCCAAAATGCGCTTTCGTCAAACTTGACGGGCCTGTGCTTTTTCTGCCACTGGGTTGAGGTTCTCTGCCCTCGCCTCGGCCAAGCTCCCTTCTGGCACGTCGAGATCCGGCATCTTGTCACGTTGTTGCGATTTGTTAAGATATGTATTATCCTGCTTGCACTACCTGGCCAGATCTGCGCTGTTGGAACTCTTTGCAGACCTCTCTACCTGAGCACCCTGAGGTGATAATGATGGATGAAACGCTAGAGCTCTCTTTGGAGCAGCAATTTCGCCAGCGGGCTTTCGAGACCTTGGTTTCTCGGATGAGCCCCGAGCAGGCCAAAGACATTTTGGTCAAACTGCACAAGCAAATGCTGTTGCAGGAGGCCACTTACCGCCAACTGCTGCGTCATTCCCTCAGCGCCTGATGCACGCCCTTTCGCTTCCCACCTGGTGGATTCACATTGCCAGCGTCTTGGAGTGGATCGCTGCTATTGTGCTCGTGTGGCAATTTGGGGAGCGGGTGGGCCAGCCCGAATGGCGAAGTTTGAGCTGGGCGATGCTGCCCGCTTTGTCGGGGGCAATGTGCGCAATCACCTGGCACTGGTTTGACAACGACCCCAAGTTGGACTGGGTGGTGACTGCACAGGCCAGCTTGACCTTGCTGGGCAACTGTACCCTGGCTTGGGCTGCCTACCGCATTTGGCGAGCTGAGAGAGCCGACGAGCCTGCACAGGAGGGGGATCCCGACTAGGCGATGAACAGTTTATTTGCCCTCTCTCTGTTCCCTTACTTGGTCTTTTTATTCTTTCTGTCGCGGCTGCGCCGGATCCCACGTTTGGCTTTGGTTGGATTTTGGCTGTTGTTGCTTTTTGTGGCCGTCAGCATCCCGGCAGGGCTGTACGCTCAGATGCACTACGGCACTTCCCTGGCCAATGTGGATCCCTTGCATGGAGGGGCAGAGGCTTTTCTCACCCTCTCCAATATTTTGGTGGCCTTGGGCTTTAAGCAGGGAATTGACCAACAGGCCCAACGACTTCCAGAGGCTGGCGACGGCAACCCTGAGCCATGATCATCCCAAACAGGTCCCTACCCCCTCTCCAAAGGGAGAGGAGAGCTAGGCAACAATGGTTTCAGCACAACCAGGACTGAATGTAGAATGGGGATCCAGACCCGATACCTGCTGTTTATTCTGAAGAGATCTGCCGGATGGTGGCTACCCTTTCTGTTGCCGTTCCCAAAGTGAAGCTGAAGCATCCGCCCCTGCACATTTATCGCATGGGGGACAAGGTGCTGCGGCAGCCGGCCAAGCGCATCAGCCAGGTCAACGACGAGATCCGCCAGCTTGCCCGGGACATGCTGCAGACCATGTACAGCTTTGATGGGATTGGTCTGGCGGCTCCGCAGGTTGGCATTCCCAAGCGCATGATTGTGGTGGATCTTTATCCCGATAAGCCGGAGGTGTCACCGCTGGTGCTGATCAACCCGGAGATCCGGGAGTACATTGGCGAGGCCGTTGCCGGGCAGGAGGGTTGCCTGAGCATTCCGGGGGTGTTTTGCGAGGTCGTGCGCCCAGAAGGGATTGTGGTTTCGTTTAAGGATGAAACGGGGCGGCCCCGCACCCTTCGAGCGGACGATTTGCTGGCGCGGGTGATCCAGCACGAAATCGACCACCTCAACGGCGTGTTGTTTGTGGATCACGTGGAAAACGAGCTGGTGCTGGATCAAGAGCTGCGCAAACACGGCTTCCAGATGCAGGATGTGCAACGCAAAGGCAAGCCCTCTGCTGTTCCCCGTTGAAGCCTTGCTAGATGAGTGTCAGTTTAGTGGTTTAGTCTAGTGTTGCAAGCGCTGGGCCAAGAGCTGCTCTTCCAGAGCGGCAATGCGGTTGTAGGCAGCGGTTAACTGGGCACTCAGGCGCTGTATTTGGGCTTCGGGGGCCAGCTCATGCCCCATGCTGCGGTTGCTCACCACAGTGGGTTCATCATCCAGCAGGAAGTTGTGGCTGCCATCTTCCACCAAGTCTGAGATTAGAACGCTGTAACGGGAGGGGGCGGGGGTGTTTTTTTTGGCTTCCTGGGTAGCCAGGAGAACAGCCACCACCTGCTCGGGCATCCGCTCGATGGCAGCTTTTAGCTCCTGTATTTGCGACTCCAGACGCTCAAGGTAGTGCTGCACTGCTTCGCTCATAGCTGCCCCAGTTTTCGACTACCTTCATTGAAAAAGGCAAATTTCGGATCCCCTCTTCTTCCCCCAGATCATTTAACGATTGCTTCCGGGAGGTGTTCCCCGAAACTCCTAGGTTCTCTCACAAGCCACAATTGAGGTGTGCATTTTCCGGAGATTTTGGTTTTCCGGTCATCCATTTCCGAAGCAAAAAGCTGTGCAGATGCAGGATGCTGTTCAGGGATCCCGACCGCGGGGCTATACCTTGCCCGTTTTTGCCGTTGCTTCGGCCAGGGCTGCTCTTCACCACCTTCTGGGGATCCCTTTGGAGAAGGAAGGGGGGCGCTTGGCGATTGCAGTGCAGGCTGAGCCCCGGTCCCTTGAGGCTTGGATCCGGATCCCAGTGGAGCAGGTAGCTGTCTTGGAGAAGGCAACAGCTCTGGCCATTACCCGCTCGGATCCCGGCCCCCACCTGGATCTCACCCGCGACACACCGGTCTGGGCTTGGGTGAGGTTGGAGGAGAGGGATCCCGAGGATCCCCCCTTGATCTTGGAAGCCGGGGAAGGGCTGGGGCGACGCACCGATGGCAGCCCGGCCATTTATGCCTATGCCCGCCGTTTGTTTGAGATCAATCTTTTGCCCGGGATCCCAGAGGGCTGCCGCCTGCGGGTGCGCATCATTTTGCCTGAAGGAAAGCTGCTGGCCGAGCGCACCTCCAATGCCGCTTTTGGGGTGCTGGAAGGGCTGGCCCTGTTGGGAACGCGGGCGGAGGTGGAGCCTTCCTCAAGTGTTGAGAGCTTAGAGCAAGCCCGCCAAGAGCTGCAACAAAAGTTGGAGCGGCACAAGCATTTGATCTTTTGCGTGGGCAGCCATGGGCAGCAAGTGGCGCTGCGGCAAGGGATCCCGGAAGACCAGATCCTGCGAGTAGCCAATTGGATAGGGCCGTTGCTGGTGGAAGCGGCGCTGCGGGGGGCGGAGTCCATTCATTTGATCGGCTACCACGGCAAGCTGATCAAGCTGGCAGGGGGGATCTTCACCACTTCCAGCCACGTGGCCGATGCCCGCTTGGAAATTCTGGCGGCAGCCCTGATCCGGCGTGGGGGAACGGCAGAACAGGCACGGCAAGTGCTGGAGTTGCGGACAGTAGAGGCAGCGGTGCACCATCTGGATGGCCTTGGCTGGGCAGCACCCGTGATGCAGGAGTTGGCTCGCCAAATCCTGGAGCGAGCCACAGGCTATGTGCAAAAGTATGCCGGTCGATCCCTGCTGTTGGCGGTGACGTTGTTCGACCGACAGGGGCAAATCTGCGCCCAGGTGGGGATCCCATAATGAGGTCATTTCGATTGAGACGAGGACATTGCAATCCCCCCGGATCCTCAACCATTTTTCTCCCGAAGTGTCTTAAGCGCTCCGTGCCGCCAAAGGCAACCACCCCCGGCTCCTCTCCCTTTAGTCCGTGCTCCAAAAGTCAATCCCTCTGCTCGAAACCCGCTGAGCAACGGTGGATCCCGGCCAAGACCACATAGGAGAGCGTTACGGCTGAGGAAGCAGATCCACTTTCCCAGCCACTGCCAATCAGACTCAGGTTGGCACTAGGATCCCACACCTAGTTCCCGGAGATGTTGACACTATCCACCCGCCGGCGAGTGGCCGAGCCGGAAGCTGTACCAGAAGAGCGATAGCGGAAGGCAATGTAAACACGGTTGGAAGGCTGGATCCCAGCCAGAGAAATCGGGCCGGAGTCGACGAAGCTGCCCGTAGAGAGAGTGGGAATCGTCAGAGCAGTCCAAGTGGCTGCATTCACTGCCGCTGGAGTGCCTGCACCGCTGTAGTTGGTGGAGTAAAGAACGCTTAGTTGTTGCGAAGGAGGAAGGCCGTTATCGCTAAAAGAACTCTGATTGCGGAAGGTCAGAACTGGGTTGCTGACGGAAGCCAGGTTCAGAGGAGGAGTGATCAGCCAGTCATTACCCGGTTGCTGACCGTTGAAAGCGTTGGCCTCGGCAAGGGAGTTGACACAACGCCAGGAACGACTGGTGTCGCCGTCCACATCCACAATCTGCCAGCCGGCTGGAGCAGGGTTGCAGTTATCAAAGCCTTCAGTCAAAGGCAGGTTAACGAAAGGAGGAATTGGTGTCGGTGTGGGCGTCGGCGTCGGTGTGGGCGTCGGTGTTGGGGCCGGAGTCAGGTTCAAGCCAACGAGCACCGGATCGTGGTCGGAAGAGCGGAAGGGATCGCTGGCGTAGAAGAGGCTCTGCTGAGAGGGACTCTTGAAGCTCAGGGTGTAGTCCAAGCTCACGGGCTCATCAGCGTTGATGTGCCACTTAGCTGAGCCTGTAACTTGGGGTCTCAGACTGCTGTTGGCCAGGGCATGATCCAGGGATCCCCACTGTCCTTGGAAGCTAAAGGAGTAGCTGTTGGAGCCATTGAGGTTGATGAACCCGCCCGCCTCCAGAGTTTTGATCGGATCCTCCATAGCGTAGGAGTTGAGATCCCCCATAATCAACACATCCGGATCGGTGGAGCCAGTTGGATTGGTGGCGAGCCAGCTCAAGAGTTGCTGAGCGGCCCGGGTGCGGTTGCCGTTGCAATTGCCTTGGAAGGGATCGTTGTCAATAGGATCGCAGGGAGAAACCTTGGACTTGAAGTGGTTGACCACAACAGTGAAGGTGGCGTTGTTGCTCCGCTGCCGGAAGGTTACAGCCAGAGGAGGACGATGGAAGCGTCCGGGGCCTTGGGTGAATTCCCCTGTGTCCAGGAAGGCCGGGTTAGTGCCGGGGGCAATTTCAACCGTAGCTGGCTTGTAGATAAAGCCGTTGGTGATGGCATCGCCGCCCAGGTTGGGCACTCCAACATTCACAAAGGCGTAGGTTCCTGCCCCCATGACCTGGTTGAGCCCGTTCACCAAATCCTGAATGGAACTATTCGAACCGTATCCATCGTTTTCTAACTCGTTGAGGCCTACGATATCGGCATCCATGCGGCGAATAGCCTCGATGAGCTTATCCCGCTGGCGGGTGAACTCGGTGGCGTTGCTGGCTCCCCGACAGGAGGAGTTATTGGGGAAGCAGACGTTGCCGAAGGTGTTGAAGTAGTTGAACAGGTTAAAGCTAGCTACCCTCAGGGAGCCCCCTACTGAGGGTGGGTTTTGCGGGCGAGGGTTGGTGGCTGTAAACCTGGGCAAGTTGTTGGGATCATTGGGGTGGATACGGTAGTCGATGGTCGCATCCACATCGCCACTGACATTCCGGCCTCGCAACTGGGTCATGATCCCGGTGATGTTGCTGACGCGATCGCCGCCGCGCACAGTGTTAGCCGCGCTCAGGCCACCCGGAGTGGGGTAGATAACCGGATCTGGGTTTTGGGTGAGCAGCCGGTCATCAATGCGAATCCGCTTTCGGTCGTTTTCCGCTTGAATGGCAGCTGCCTGGCTGGGAGCCGCAATTTGCGTAGGAGTGAACAACCGCTCTGTGGCCACACTCAGCTCCCCGTGGCGTCCCAGCAAGAAGGAGTCGGTTACAAACAGGGGCTGATTTCCAAATGTGACCAGCATTCCTTCCAGAGCTTCCCTTTGCTCCGCAGTCAGCGGTAGAGAGATCTGCACTGGGGCCGGCAACGGATTGTCAGAGCTACAGACAGTAAAGCTGGTGACGTTGGAGAGCTGGGTTTGCTGGCGGAACTCAGCAACCGTTCCGGTCACCTGAACCCTATCCCCAAGCCTGACGTTATTAGCTGTGCCACTGAAAACGAAGATGCCATCTGATGTGGCGGGATTCCCGTCACCATCATCTTGTAGGTAGTAGCCCTGGAGATAGGTTTGGCCAGCCACCCCCTCATTTTCAAAGTCTCCTACTACGATTCCAGAAACCGTGACTGTTTGGTTCACCAGGGGGGAAGTGAAGCCAGTGCCCTGGACAGTGCCAACTGGGATCAGGTTGGCGTTGGGATCACAGCCTCCCGGCGTGGGCGTCGGTGTTGGCGTGGCTGTGGGTGTTGAAGTCGGGGTCGGTGCTGGCACAGGTGTAAGTATTGGCAAAAGAGTTCTTCTGGAGCCGCGCCCTTGCAGAGAAACCAAAAGCACCAAACCAAAAACTAGCACCGCAATTGATTGGGCAACACGACGCGAAGTAACCCTAGACCACATCTGCTTCACTCCTCCCGAAACTTCAAAGGATCCCGTATTTTTACCGTCTATATGGATACCATCTTCAGGAAGGAATTAAAGGGGCAGTTAAGGTACGCCTAAGAAGACAAGAAGTTACCCCCGCCTGAGTCAAAACTCAGGGGAGAACATGGGCAGGCTTTTTCCCCTAATCCCCCAATTCGGGATCCGGTCGTACCCGCACCCCCATCTGGCGCAGCAGGCGTAAAGAGTTTTCCGGCCCATCGATCATCTGCTGCTCGTTGATCCAGTAGGTGGCAATGCCCAGGTCTTCTAGAAATCGCACATAGGGATCTGGCGGTGGCCCATCGAAAACGGCGGCCTTCTGAACGGAAAAGCCCTGCTCGATCCAAGGGCCGAGGGCAAAGCGCTCATAGTAGAGCAACTGTCCCACCACTTCCTGCAAAGCCTCTGCCGCATCCTTGTGGTGCAGGAGCTTTACTTCGGCCAAAAGCAGGTGCCCGTCCGCCACTGCCAAAAAGTCAAAGGTGTGTTGGTCTTCGCGCACCTCCAGCCCAGCCAGGCGGAACCAGCGGCGAAACTGGTGCAAGATCTCGTTGTGGCGCTCGCTGCGCTCCAACTGACGTCGACGGCGGCGTTCTGCCATCAGCGGGTCTGTCCCGGCGCTGTGAGGGATCCCACTGCTGCGGAACTGGGGCGGCTCATCGGGATCCAAAACCACCTTGCCCCCAGCAGGTTGATGCAGGAGGGGCGGCATCTGGGGCAAGAGTTCTGTGGATCCCCACTCCACCTCTGGCTGCTGAGCCCAGGTAAGCAGGTGTCGATTCAAGGGGTGCTCAGGGTGGGTGTCGAACAACAGGCGCAGTTGAGACTGGCTAAACTGAAAATCCAGACGAAATTGCTCGATGGAGAGGCTGCTCCGCCCCTTTTGCAAAGTTTCCTGGCCAAAGTAAAGCATCACCAAGAGCGGGTAAATCGGCAGCGGACGATGGGAGGGAATGAGCATCGCCCACATGTCATCCGTCCAGTGGGGGAGCAGGATCTCGGCCTGTTTGCCTTTGCCCACCACCTGCAACATTTTGGGGTGTCCCGGCTGCCAGCCACAGGGGTGATCGTCAAAGCCGCAAGTCTGTCGCCCTTGATCCACGCTCAAGGGGTAGCGCCCGTCATAAAGGCGGAAAGGACAGAGATCCCGGTCTTCGGCCAAAAAGCGCTCGTCCTGCCACAGGTGGGCCGCCAAAGCATGACAGCCGATCCCTTCCTGGCTGTTGCAGGCTTTGAGCCAGCGCCGTTCCGCCAGTTTCCCGCCCACTTTGCTCGGGGCCAGGGGCCGGATCAAACCGTTTTCCCCCTGGTTGAACAGAGGCCACACCAAAGGCTCGCCAGTTTCGGGTAGGGTCGGCAAAAGAGGATGGGTTTTGCTGTAAAACGGGTCGCAAATGCGCTGGGCCACTTGCTGCAAGGGTAATCCGCGGGGGGATCCCACCCAAGGCAGCAGGGATCCCGATCCGGCCTGAGCACGGTGATATTGGATGGCCAGAGCCACCTCTAGCCCTATCGGACGGAGTTCCGGCGTGAGCTGCCGGTAGCGCTGCAGCAGCCGGGAAGCCTGCACAAACAGGTCGTAGCGCCGAACGGGAACTGCGTCAGCCATAGTGTTGCAGGAAAAGCTCCCCACTGCCTTGGGCAAGAGCTGGCACAGACAAGCACCATGGCCTCAAGAAATGAGACCTTGGCAACTGTCTCTGCAGACCCTGACCTTGCCGAGGATATCGGGCCGACACCCCCTCCTCTTGGCACCAGGTCAGTTGTCAGTGTAGTAGAGAAACTCTAGGGCGAGAAGATGCTGCCCCTCGCTTGCAGGTTGTGGGAAGAATGCGCAGTAGGCCCTAACGCCACGGCCACCCAGGAAAGGGGCGCTCTGTCTCTGCATCACGGTCGTACTCCGTAGGTCGGCCTGTATCCGGCTGAATCACCAAGCTGCCCACATAGTCGGCCTCTCGATAGACGCGGGCAATTTGATGGTGAATTTGGGCCATGTCCTCGGCGGAGACCACACCATTGTCGGTGGCTTTGTAGAACTGGACCGTGACCCGAATGGGAAAGCGGGGATCCCGCTCGATGTCCAGGTTGTTGACCTCGGTGAAGGAGCCCTCTACCTCTCCATGTCCGATGACAGCGGCTTCTACATTGCTAAGGCCGGCCAGGTCGGCTGCGGGTCCGAAAAACTTGACAGAGATATCCTCAACTTCCCTTCGCGGCGGCTGCCGCTGATGAAGAGGCACTTGGATCACCATCACCAGGTTCAGGGCTTCTTCTGCTACTTCCGCCGAATGGGGATCCTGAGGGGTTGGGTTGGCGGCTTGCTCGGCCCGAAAATCGCTGAGGCGCTGCCCGGTGAGGCTGGCCCGTTCACCATTTTGGTTGAAGAAAAGGCGCTGGCCCCAAATAGCTTCGCCCACCTTATCTACCTTATCTTCAGTGCGGTTCTCGATCACCGTAATGCTGGTGCCCTCGCGGGTGGCCAAAATGGCCAGTACGGCTGGGTTACCGGGATAGGATTGGTAGTTGAACAACACCGGGTTGAATTGGGCAGAGCCCCCGGCAGGGATAGGCAAAAAGGCGGCCTGGGCGCTCACCAACACATGGCTATCCCGTGGAGCCAGCAGGGAGTTCCGGTTGCCGGCCCAAGAGCCAGGATCGTGCAAGTAGCGGCGCAGATTCCCCAGCAGCTCTCGCAGCGACACGGGTTGCAAGGGCTTTCCTTTTTCGTTGCCCACCAGCACCTGTAGGCTGTCGAGGGGCAGGTCGGCAGACAGATCGGCAAAGTTGGGGTAGCGGATCACCGGCATCAAGCTCAGCTCGTAGTGACCCGTTCTGGGGTTGAGCTGGTGTACCTGGATGGTCATGTCGCTGATGTTGGGGCCAAGGGCAGATCCCTTGTGGCGTCCGGTATCTTCCCAGGTGATGTTGACGATATCCAGCCCATACTGCTTTGCCAAGGCTCGCGCTTGCGGATCCCAGGTCATGGAGATCGTCTGGTCGATGACCTGCCTGTAGGCCAAGTACTCTGCCCACTCTGAAGGCGAGGGGGAAGAAAGGGACTGGTGGAGGGGAAAATCCATAGGGGTTGCCTGCGAGGTGGACACCATCAGTGTAGGGACGAGGGCTGCTCCGGCCAGGGAAACGCTCACCCAGCTCAGTGAACTCAGCAGCCAGGGGATGGGGGCGCGCATAGCAATATTCCTGAGGATTGGAAATTGGGGGACTATACCCTGACAATAGCTCCCAAAAGGGGAGAGCATGACTCTAGTCAATAATAAGCTCAACTATACTGAAAATAATGTATAATATGTTCAGTACGGATTACTACCAGTTGATCTTTCTGTTTACTTTCGAGTCTGCCAACATGGTAGCCAAAGCAAAGCAGAAAATTGGTAGTAAGACGACACGGAAACTGCGCTTTGGGTATTCTACTCAAAGCTTTGCGGGATACCGCCATTCTGGTTGGAAACAAACAGAATGCTATCGCTGCATAGTTGAACAGTGATGTTCAGCAGTGTTCAGCGTAAATGTATCAGGACGTGGCGGTTTCGCTTTTGGCAACCCCATGCTTTTGCCGGGATCCCAGGCTGCCTGGGCTACGATAAAAAGCTGTAGCACCCTTTCGAAATATTCCAGATCATGGCCAGTATTCGCCGGGATCCCGAGGTCAACGCTTCTGTAACTTCAACTTCTCCAGAGCCTCAGGCGCAGGTTCAGCCCTTGCCGCTGCATGTTATGTTCCGCCTGGGCCTGTTTCAGATGGGCTTGGGAATGATGTCGCTGCTCACTCTGGGAGTGCTGAACCGCGTCATGATCGACACGGATCTGCTGGCCATCCCGGCAACGGTGGTGGGGGGATCCCTGGCCATGCACCAGTTGGTCTCCCCGGCTCGGGTTTGGTTTGGGCAGCTCTCGGATGCCAAGCCCCTGTTTGGCCTGCATCGCACCGGCTATGTGCGTCTGGGATCGGTGCTGTTTGCGGTCTGCATCTTCCTGGGGGTGCAGGTGGTGTGGGGTTTGGGGGATAGCTTTGCGGCTACGGGCTGGTCTGGAGCCACCTATGGCTGGATAGGCTTGGCCTGTTTGATGTTTGCCCTTTATGGTCTCTGCCTCAGCGCCTGCTCCACGCCTTTTGCGGCTCTGCTGGTGGATGTGTCAGAGGAGGACAACCGCTCTAAGTTGGTGGGGATCGTCTGGTCTATGTTGATGGTGGGGATTGCCGGCGGGGCCATTGGCTCGGCAGTTCTGCTGCGGGGCTTGGATCCGGACAACCTGCAGAGCACCATTAATCGCCTCTTCATCATCATTCCAGCCGTGGTGATCCTGCTGGGGGTGGTTGCCACCTGGGGGGTGGAAAAGCGCTATTCCCGCTACGGATCCCGTTCCACCCTGGCCGGACGGGAAGACCAAATCACCCTTGGCACGGCCATCAAGGTGCTGACCGCCAGCCGCCAAACCCTGATCTTTTTCGGCTTCTTGGTGTTGATGACCATGGGCCTGTTTATCCAACAGCCGATCCTAGAACCCTACGGCGGCGAGGTGTTTGGCATGACGGTGGCCCAGAGCACCCAGCTCAATGCCTTTTGGAGCCTGGGTATTTTGGCAGGGATTGTGCTGACCGGATTTTTCATTGTGCCCAAGCTGGGCAAACAGACAACGGCCCGTCTGGGCTGTCTGCTGGTGGCCATCTCTTTTGGGCTGACCATTGCATCAGGGTTTACAGGCAATTCACGGCTGTTGCAACTGTGCATGATCCTGTTTGGTTTGGCTTCTGGGATCACCACCAATGGCGCCATTACCCTCATGTTGGATTTGACGGCAGCGGAGACGGCAGGCACCTTTATCGGGGCTTGGGGACTGGCCCAGGCCATGTCCCAGGCGGTTTCCACCTTGCTCGGCGGGGCTTTGCTCGATCTGGGGCGCATTCTCTTCCCCACTTCTTCAGTGCTTGCCTATGCCACCGTCTTTGGGGTGGAGGCAGCGGTGATGTTGCTGGCCGTGTATTTGCTGGGACGGGTGAGCGTGGCCGAGTTTCGCGAAAAGACCAACCGTGCGCTCACCCAGGTCATGGCTCTGGAGTTGGAGGGCTAGCAACGCAGAGCTGGCTCGTAGTGGGGGCAGCCCTGACAGGGCCCGCTGGGGTTGACGGCACAACGCAGCAAGGGCGAGTGAGCATTAAACCGACAGGAGGGATCCCCCAGGAACCTTCCCACTTCCTGAGGTGGGGTGACCGAACGCACCAGGGCGCGGATCCCACACAGGTGGTATTTGCCTTGCCGGAGCCGGTAGGAATGACGCTTTTCCAGAACCAGGTAGTGCTGCTCTGCCAGTTGGACGTAGGTGCCCGGATGGGGACTGCTCTCCCAAGGGCATTCTTCCACCACCTCTCCCGAATCCGCGTCGATCCACTGAATGGGCAAGGTCGGGTTGATGGAAGACATAAGGCGCAAACGGAGCCAGTTTAGGGCAGCAGACTACAAAATGATGGACTGGGCTTGACTTGTGATTAACAAATTGTGCAACTTTTTCCGGCAACACTGAGTATGGCTGGTACAAATGTTCTCTCTTGTGTGACCTGGAGCCTGCTAATCTACAGAACTTCTACAAAGTTAAGTTAGAAAAAGCTGTACTCAGTGTAATGGATTTTCTGCGGCGGGCGGAGAACGGGATAGGTTGGGCCTGCGGCGGCGAAAAGATGGATGCTTCGACTAGCTATTGGAATGGGCTTGGCGGGCCAGTTGGGTGAGAAAAGCCAGAGGATGACGGTTTTGGAGCTGCTGCCTAACCCGCTCTTGCAGGATTTCCTCTTGCCAGGGATCCCCGGAAGACAGCCACTCTAGGTAGCTGAGCCCCGCCACCCGCGTCAGGTAGGCCCCTGTCACCGCCTGCAGGGGGATCCCCATCACCATCAAGGGGCTGGCCTTGAGCAGAGAGCCCAAAGCCTGAGTGGCCAGCTCCAGCCCCCCCAGTTGCACCACCATTTGCGCCAAACTCTGGGCGATTTGCTGGGCCCGGCGTAAGGTAATGCGTCGGTCAAACACCTGGTGCAGTTCCCCAATCATGCGTGCCTGAATGGCCACTCCTGCCAGCACATCCAAAGCAGGAAGAGGGGTTGCCGCCAGGGCAGCAGCGGTGGCCCACTGCATCCGTTCCACGATCTGACGACCCTGCTGGCGACGTTCTTCTTGGAGGGCCTGCTGGACGGCTTCGCTGAGAGTTCGGGTTTGCAACAAGGCATTGGCCAAGCGCAGGTGGGATCCCTTCTGCTGCAGCAGGTGAGCCATTTGTTGAATGAGGGCCTCTGTCTCGGGGGGCTGCGGCTCCCAAGTTTCCCACACAGAGCCATCTTCGGAGTAGTAGCGAACCTTGAGGGGCTCCGGATCAGCGGCGATGGCCACCACCTGTTCGGCAGGGATAACACCGGCGGTGCGTCGGCGCAAATGGGCCAAGATGGTCTCTACATCCTCCGGCAGCATCTGATCGGTTTTGTTGAGGGCCAGGATGGCGGATTTGCCCAGCCGGGCCAACTCCAGCATTTCGGCATATTCCGAAGCCAGCAGGTCTCCGGCCACCACCAAGATCAGCAGATCCGCCTTCTGGGCCAGGGCGCGGGCTTCCGCTTCACCTGCTCCCCCAATCGTCAGCAGCCCAGGTGTGTCGGTAAGGGAAATGGGGCCGTTCCAGCCCTCCAATTGGTAGGTGTGGATGGATCCCTGCTGGGTGGTGCCCAGGGTGGGGGCTGTTTCGCCCACTGGTCGGCCCATCAAGGCATTGATCAACGAGGTCTTGCCGGCGGAACTGGTGCCGAACACCACCAGATGCAATTCCTCCTGGTTAAGCCGCTGATTGATCTCTTGCAGCTTGGCACGCAGGGCACGGCGACTGATGTCATTCTGCAGCTTCTGGATCAGGCGATCGGCATCTTCCAGATCGGCTTGCACCTGATTCCGCGTTAACTTAACCCGCCGCAGCGGTTGTGTCCGCTGACTTGGAGCACTTTGCCGTCGGCGAGCCTGCTGCCACCAATGGCGCGCTGCCAGACCTGCTGCTGCTGTCCCCCCAAGGATGGCGCCCACCACCAGATCCGCAAGAGGCTCGGAGTGGGGAGCCACGAAGCTGTAGATCCCGCCAACCCACTGCAGATATTGGCTCAGGGCCGCCAAACCCAGCCCTGCCCATAACCACACCCAAGTGGAGCGCGACAACACCATCCCAACCCACAGCCTGCCCAAATCTTCAAATCAAGCAACCCAAAATTGCTGAGCCATCCGAGTCGCTTCTCCAGCATAGGGCTTGCTGTAGCTGAGCATACAGTTTTGTCGAGAGCTTTTTTGTCGAGAGCTTTGCTGAGAAGTAGCTGAGCAAGAGACCAGAGAAGGGAGCGGGGAGTCAAAAACACCCTCAGCTCAACCGGCCAAATGAGCCAGGGATCCCCAACAAAAGCCTAAGTCCCTCTCCCAGAATCCCTGGCGGATCCAGTGGTGCCGGCAAAAATTGGCCGCCGCGATAGTCCAATAGCTGCACCAGCAGCAAGTAGCCCACCCCCAGAGTAATGGCCAGGATTCCTGTAACAATGGCTACCCACTTCGGCCTTTCCACGCCGGGCCTCCTCGGTCAACCGCCGAACTTGACTTTATCCTATGATGCCCGAAACCCCTAGCGAGGCGGGATCAAGACGGTGTCGATGACGTGGATGATGCCGTTGGAAGCTTGAATATCCGCGGCGATCACGTTGGCGTTGTTGATGCGAATCCGTCCGCCCTCAAGAAGCGTGACGGTGACGGGGGATCCCTGCAAAGTCGTTACCTGCTGGCCGGATCTGAGGGCACTGGAAGGAGCCAAGCCAGGAACCACGTGGTAAGTGAGAATGCGCACCAGCTCTGCCCGGTTCTCAGGTCGCAGCAAAGATTCCACCGTGCCAGGGGGCAAAGCGGCAAAAGCAGCATTGGTGGGAGCGAATACCGTGAAGGGACCTTCCCGCTGCAAAGTCCCCACCAAGCCCGCTGCCTGCAGGGCCGTCACCAAGGTACTGAAGTCGGGGTTGGCGGCGGCAACGGCGACGAGGTTGGGCAGCGGCGTAGGGCTGGGAGAGAGAGTTGGGGTAGGCGTCGGCGGGGCAATGGCCGTATCGCTGCTGGAACTGGCACAGCCTACCAAGGCTAAGCAAGCAGCCGCCGTCAGCCCAAGGGTGAGGGCTTTGTAGTTCATAACAAAAGTTAATACTCTAAAACATCTGTCATCATCTTAGGGGTAGCAGCCGCTCTCGCACGGTTAGCTGTAGAGCAGAGCAGGGATCGCCTTCGCGCAGAAGTGGCTGCGATAAAGTTCGGTATCCTGGGGGTGTGATTGCTGGAGAGGAGAAAGGCCATGAACGGGATCCCGTCGTGGTTGCGGCAACTCCGCCGCTGGCTGCCCTGGGTTGCTCTGCTTCTCGTTCTGGTCTTGATCGGCTACTGGGTGGGTCCTCGGCCCAGACCCTACCCCCAAGAGCCGGAGCTGCCCACCCTGGCCCCTCTGCCGCAGCACCCCCGTATCCGGGTGGTGTTCAACCAAAGCCGCGAGAGCACCTATCGGGATCCCTATCGCCAGATCCGCCGCTACGGCTACAACCTGGAAGAGTTGATCATTTCCCAGATTCGCTCCGCTCGGCAGTCGGTGGATATTGCCGTGCAGGAGCTGAACCTACCCCTGATTGCCCAGGCTCTGGTGGAGCGGCGGCAGGCGGGGATCCCTGTGCGTTTTATTACTGAAAACACCTACGTGCGAGCCTGGCACCAGCTCACCCCTGCCGAAGTGCGGGCGCTGGACGAGCGCAGCCGTCGCAAGTTCGAGGAGTACCGCAACCTGGTGGATGTGAACCGCGATGGACGGTTTTCGGCTGAGGAGGTCGCCACGCGGGATGTGTACGCCTTGCTGGATGGAGGCCAGGTGCCCTGGCTGGATGATACCGCCGATGGCTCCAAGGGCAGCGGCCTGATGCACCACAAATTTGTGGTGATCGACGGGCAGAAAGTCTTGACCGGATCGGCCAATTTCACGCTCTCTGATATTCACGGGGACTTTGATGCGCCTGGCAGTGTCGGCAATGCCAACCATCTGCTGCTGCTGGACAGCCCGGAGCTGGCCCGCCTCTACACCGAGGAATTCGATCTCATGTGGGGCGATGGTCCTGGCGGCCTGCCCGATAGCCGCTTCGGCGTGCAGAAGCTCAAGCGTCCCCTGGAAACGGTGTACCTTGGCGATGCCATTGTGGGGGTTCACTTTTCTCCTGCCAGCCGCTCCTTGCCCTATGAAGCCACCTCCAACGGCATCATCGCCGCCGCCCTGGCCCAAGCCCGGCGACAGGTGGATCTGGCTCTGTTCGTCTTTACGGATCCGGGCATTGCCAACCAGCTCAGGCAACTGCGCCAGGAGCGTAACGTGGAGATCCGCGGGGTGTTCGATCCCGGCTTTGCCTTCCGCGACTACAGCCGCACCCTGGAGATGTGGGGGCTGTTGCTCCCCGACGAAAAGTGCCAGGTGGAGGCGGCGCGCCTGCCCTGGACGCTGCCGGCCCAGTCTGTAGGCATACCCAACCTCGCCCCCGGCGATAAGCTGCACCATAAGTTTGCCATCATCGATCCCGGCACTCCTCAGGCCACGGTGATCACCGGATCCAACAACTGGTCGGTCTCGGCCAACCACCTCAACGACGAAAACTTCCTGATCATCCGCAATAGCCGAGTGGTGGATCACTTTGTGCGGGAGTTCGACCGGCTCATTGCCGATGCCCGCTTTGGCCCCAGCCGCCGCCTGCAACAACAGGCAGAAGAGGGATCCCGTCGCTGCCCCAACCCCGTCCCCGTTGCCGCTTCCTTGCCTGAACCGGAGCCGGAGCTGCTGGAAGTCGAGGTCGTTCTTCCTCCTGAGGCGGGATCCCCTTCCCCGTCGGTTGCTTTTCCGGTGGCGTCTCCTGGGGGATCCCCTCGCGTTAACCTGAATACGGCCACGGCGGCGGAGCTGGAACAGTTGCCCGGCATTGGCCCCGCCCTGGCGCAGCGCATTATCGAGGCCCGCCCCTTCTCCTCTTTGGAGGATCTGCAACGGGTCAATGGCATTGGCCCAGCCCGGATTGAGCAACTGCGGGATCGGGTAACCTGGTAGGAGTTAGCCCCCTCTTGGTCAGGTTGAGGGCGCGGAGTGCTTTCGGAAGTTCATCCCAGAGCAGCTCCTAAAGGGCCTCTCCCCTCGAATAAACCCCAAATTAAACCCCAAATATAGTCATTTCAGTTCAAACCAGGACACTGCACCCACGCCTAAAATGTTGGTCGCATCAGCGTTGCAGAGCAATAATGCAGGGGGCCAAAAGGCTTTTCAAGGACTCCGTCCCGCTGGCGCGATCAATGGCCCAGGTGTCTCACCCTAATCTGAAACGACTATAAATCAGGGATGCATAAGTCTATTCAGAAAGCTCCAGAAACGCTCCCATGCGGCGAAACTTTTGGTAGCGCTCCTCGCGCAATTCTCGCCCGCTCAGGCTAGAAAGTTCCTTGAGATGCCTGAGAAGAGCCTCTTTGAGGGTTTGAGCAGCTTCCAAGGGCGCGCGGTGGGCGCCGCCAACCGGCTCTGGCAGGATCTCGTCGATCACCTCCAGTTGCAGCAGGTCTTGGGCGGTAATGCGCAGGGCTGCCGCCGCTTGGGGAGCCTTCTTGGCATCCTTCCAGAGAATAGCCGCGCAGCCTTCCGGCGAGATCACGGAGTAGACGGCGTGCTCGAACATCAGGATGCGGTTGCCCACCCCAATGGCCAAGGCTCCGCCCGATCCCCCTTCGCCGATGACAGTGCAGATGATGGGGATCTCCAGCCGGAAAAGGGTCTGCAGGTTGGTGGCAATGGCCTCTCCTTGGCCCTCGGCTTCCGCCTTAACGCCTGGGTAAGCCCCCGGCGTATCGATGAAGGTGAGCAGGGGCAGGCCGAAGCGGTGGGCATGTTCCATTAGCCGCAGGGCTTTGCGGTAGCCGGCAGGATTGGGCATCCCAAAGTTGCGGTGGATGTTGTCTTTGGTGTCGCGACCCTTTTGGTGGCCGAGGATCATCACCGGCTGATCCCCCAGCTTGGCCAACCCGCCCACAATGGCTGGATCGTCCTGGCCGTGGCGATCCCCGTGCAGCTCAAACCAGTCGTCACAGATGGTCTGTACGTAATCCAGGGTGGTGGGGCGGCGGGGGTGACGGGCCACCTGGAGCCGTTCTACTGGCGTGAGCTGGCTGAAGATCTCGCGGCGCAGCTCTTCGGCTTTGGCTTCCAATTGGCGAATCTGCTCAGAAGCATCGATGTCGTTTTCTTCTGCCAAGGCCCGAATTTCTTGAATTCGTTGCTCCAGGGCGGCAACAGGCTGCTCAAACTCCAGCAGCAGGCGGTCGGTGGACTTGGTCATGACCGGTTGGCTAAATTTCGGGAGCGTGCTGTGACCGGCAGAGGCTGCACAGATTTCGGGGTCAGGCTTTGATCTTCTCACATGTAGATCCCGTAGGCTAGAGGGAGCAATCCCCCTACTGCCCAAGAGGGATCCCTTGTCTGCTTCTGTCTCTTCTCCCCCTTCACCCCTTCCCCCCTGGCTGCGCTGGGGGGTGGTGGGATCCGTCGTCCTGGCCATTGCAGGGGGCGCCTTTTGGCACTACGGGCGGCCCGAGCGGCAAATCCGGGCCCACACCCAGAGATTGCTGCGGGCGGTGGAGCAGCGCAACTGGGATCAGGTGGAGATGTTGGTATCTGAGGCCTATAGCGATGGTTGGGGCCTGAACAAGCAGCGGGCGCTGGCCTACAGCCGCGAGATCTTCGGCCAATTTTTTCGCTTGCGCCTCCAACCCCAAGCGCTGCAGGTGCAGCTCGACCTAGGGGATCCCAGTCGCCAAGGACGGGCCACCCTCTGGTTTGTTATCGAGGGCTCCGGCGGCCCCTTGGCCAACCTGACGCGAGATCAGGTGAACGCCTTGGAGCAACCCTTCCAATTGAATTGGCAGCGACGGGGTGGGGAGCCCTTTCGCTGGGAGCTAACCCGCGTGGAGAATCCAGAGCTGCAACTGCCCCTTCTCCCTTCTCAAGAACAGGCAGGCCAGAGATGAGGGTCGAACACCAACAGGGGGAGCTGACCTTCAACTGGCGGGATCCACTGCACAATACCCCTTTGGCGGGCCTGAGCTGCATAGCGGCTGGGGAGGGCTGCAACTGGGAGGATGTCAGGCGGCGCAGGCTGCCGAGTGAGGGCGTTTCCCAGGTATTGGCCAAGTCGGATGGGCCGGGCCTGCCCTAGGTCAGACTCCAGTGGACTGACCTCCCCACAGCTCTTGCAGATAAGCCTGGCAGCGGCGCAGCAGTTGCCGACTCTCTTCAAAACTGATCTGCTCCAAGGCTTCGGGGTAGGAGCACCAGCGGTAGGCGGCCACCTCCTCTGGTTGCACCTGTAGCTCAGGGGGAGGAAATTGGGGCGGCAGCAAGGCCACGTAGTAGGTAACGGTTTTGGCCACTCGGTTCCCCTCTGGATCCGTAAAGGTGTAGGCTTCCTGCAGCGTCAAAGGGTCAGACTGGCCGGGCAGGGTCAGAAGCTGGTAGTCGGTCAAGCCGGTTTCCTCTCGCAATTCTCGCTGCGCCGCCTCCAGGTCGCTTTCGGAGCTATCCTTGTGCCCTTTTGGGAAAGCCCAATGCCCCTTCTGGTGCTGGATGAGCAGATACAAATGAGAAGAGCCCAGTCTGGGAGCTTCCTGGGCGGGTGGGTGGGGCAGGATGGGGATCACCCCATAGGCAGCATCTATCAGCATTGGGGAGCTAATCTCCAAAGAGTTTGATGGCTGGCGGCTTAGGAGCGAAGACCTCGTTGGGATCCACCTGCGGGCGCTCTACCCCCTGCAGGGGCGAGAGGGGGCGACCGGTGTCGAATTGGAAGAGATAGATGGGCAACTGGCCATTCCCCAGAGGCAAAAGAGCTAAAGTATCGATTTGGGTCAGGGCGTTGCGGCTGGTGGGTCGGGTTAGGTTGAAAGCAACGATTCGGTCTTCCAAGGAATTGTCCGGGCTGGAGCGCCGGCCCAGGCCAATGCTGAACTGCTGGTTGCCCTGCTCATCCACTCCCAAGGCCCGCACATCTCCCAACTCCGCTTGAGGAGCGCTCCCCGGCAGGCCGGCTACCACCGGCGGCGCATCCACCGGCGGCTGCGAAGGCAAAAAGCGCAACTGCGTCCCTTCTGGCAAAATGCGGTAGTCCTGGTAGTCATGCTGGATGGACAGGGATCCCCTGAACACGCGGCGGTTCAGGCCCTCCAGGGTCCAAAAGCCATAGCCCAAATTGATGCGGGTGCTCTCCGGCAGCCAGTAGCGCTCCCCTCCCTCGGGAGCTGGCACCGCCGTAAACCCCATCAGGACATAGGCCTGCCCCCACACCCCCGACAAAAACAGCAACACCTGCCGCGGCAGCCCCGACTGCGGATCCAGCCACAGCTCCCGCAACTGGCCTTCCTGAATGGGCTCTAGGCGCAAGTGCTGGACAGGGGATCCAGCCAAATCCACCCGTTCTGAGGAGAGGACGCGGTAGCGGCTGGGATCCGCCTTCAAGTAAAAGCTCACCGAGGGCAAGAGGGCTTCCGGTCGGCTCACATACACCGAGTACAGCTGCAGCAGATCCGACTGGTTCACCACTTCCAATTGGCGCGAATCCAAGAGGCGGATGCGATCCCCTTCGGCTACCCAAGCCTGCCAACTGCCGTCGCGGCGGTAGAGCACATCCAACGTGGCTGTGAAGGTTTGGGATCCCTCTACCCGCACCTGCTGGCGATATTGCAAGTTGGGCAAAGGGGGCAATTGCTCTAGAGCGGCGTTGTAGCGCTCCAGCCAAGCTTGGGGATCCTGCTTAGGGCTGGCAAGAGAAGAGGGAGCCGATTGGGCCACGGCTGGATCCCCTGACGGCAGACCGACCAGTCCCGTTGCCAGGAACACCACCCCGCCGAGATAGCCCCAGCCTCGAAGGGATCCCTGCCACTTCCTAAATTGGGAGGGTTCAGGGAACATCAGCTCACCTCGCAACACCGCTCTTGCTGCCCTTCTTGCCACTGCTTCTGCCGGGATCGGAGCGCTTCCCACGACCGTGAGTAACCCTTTGGAAGGGATCCCTACTCTCTGCCCGCCGATTGAGTACGCCTATGTACGCCTATTCAATGGAAATGGATTGGGGGCCGTCGGAGCGACCGGAAGGCGGGGGCTCCTCCACCCTCAGCCCCTGGGACTCCAGCCAACTGCGCAGCGGATCTTGCTTCACATCCAAACGCAGCAGGCCGCTGAGAAAACCGCCACAGAACGGAACAGGATTGCTCAGAAAGGTCTTCCAGACCTCATTCATCTCCATAGCCGCAACACCAACCACCCCCCCAATCCTAGCAAGGCCGGCAGGTGGGGATCCCCTCCCTTGGCTAGACGGCAATCAACTTCTCTCGGTTTATGTTCTGCAGCACACTAAAAATGCTGTTGCCAATGCGCTGGAACTCTTTACTGCTTTTGTCGGCAAAGTGCAATACCCAAGGAAGCCTACAGGCTTGAAAACCACTGGCGGGATGAAGCTGGGAGAGATGGTAAGTTTGTATAGCCAGAACTTCCAAAGGAGTGTTGCCGTGTTCATGGACAACTCGCAGCGGTCTTGCGCTGCCAATTGGCACCGAGGACTTCTTAATGGGCTGGCTTGTTACGAGCATAAATGACCTTCGTTCATGGTCAAAAATGACAGTGCCCATTGCAGCGTCTCTATAGCTTCCTTTTTCCTCTCTTCCCATTCTGACTGTGCCACTTTTGCGCACTCCAACAATATCCGCAGCAATCTTTTCTTTTCTTAGTTCCTCAATTGTTTTATCAAATTCGCCTCTTTGAACTAAGCCATCCCTCATCAAAAGAACCTTTCTAGGGTAGCGATGAAATTTGTTGTAGAATCTATTGACGAGCTTGGACACGGTTTGATAAATTGCCTCGCCGGAAAAAGTTTCTCCTCTTTGTATATCGGGCAACTCCCAGCCTAAGCTTTGACCATTTGCCAGTACCGCGAAGGCAGAGGTTCCGTAGTAAAGCTCTCGATTCGTCCCCACATCAAAACCAATGGTAAGCTCGGAGCACTCAGGATGATCGAGGGGTTCAAGCAACACGGGTTGCCACGCAGCTTTACACAGAAGTCCTAGTACGACATTTAGAGCTTTGTAGGGGTCAGCTCCAGGAATCATAAACTGAGTTGCTATTCCTGCTCGAAGTGCTTGCAAGCGGATCTTTTGCTTGTGCTCATTAGGCGACAAGGGCATGACAACCAGAACGGTTTTGATCCCTTTGTCGGCCCAGCTTTGCCAAAACCTCTGTTGAGCAAGGTCGCCTTCAGGCAAATCTTGACGGGTTGCGTAAAAGTCTATTTCAACTCTTGCTCCGCTCTTTTTAGCTACTTCAAGTAGGCACTTGCGAACCTCAGTAGGATACTCACGTTTATTATCGTCAAGATTTAGAAGTCCAAACTTTGTCTCGCCAACTCTTGCACATCCTTGGTACCTAACTCTCGCGGGGTTTTGGACTTGTCTATGACCAAACCCCAATAGCCTTGGCCTTGGCATAATGTATCCTTCTGCTTTTAGGGGATCAGCCTGAAAGTCAGAAATATTGTAGACATTTTCTATAATAGTTTTTGCGGTCTCTTTAGACTCTTTCAATCTCTCTTCTAAACTTTTTCTGATGTGCTCGCTAACCAAGGAGCTAACTTTTTTGCCAGTCCATCTTTGATCTTCTATACTTGCTAGCATCTCCAAAGTTAAAACAGGCGACAGTCTCCGCGATAGATGAAGGATAGGCTCTGCCTTTTGTCTGAAATTGCGTTCTCTCGAGACCACTTGAACCACCAGAGAGCCATCAACTTCTTCTGGAGTTGCTCCGTACTTCTGTACATGATAATCCGCTAAGCTAGTGTTTAGCTCCGCTAACCATACTTCCCTTGGCGACTGATTGGAAATAATGCCTCGATACTCCCAAGTTGGGTATTTATTATTTTTTGTCCTGTATGTGTTTCGTACAATTTCAATTGAGACATCTGGGTAATTTTCCAGCCACTCATGCAGCGTCCATGGGCTGTAGAAATGGTATCGGATGTCGATCTCTAGATAGAGCTTCTTATCTTGTCTAATAACAACGTCTAGCTCTCTTCCTCTGTGAACCTCCCACCCATCTCCGCAAAGTGGTTTTACTCCTTCCGAGTCCTCAATCCGTTCTACTCCTTCCAGACCCGTAACCCACCAGATCAATCCTCCTCCTGTTGATCGCTCAATCTCTGTTCTTTTGTACTTAGATCTTAGACTCCAATCTAGTTTCTTGCGCTCGAAAGTTTCTAGAGCCTGTCTCTCTGTAGGGTCTGTACAATCTAGAGCCTTAGAACCAAGCTCTTCCAACTCCCATTCCTCTGTTTTGAGTTTACTGGCCGGAACTTTTTCTCGGGTTATGATGCGATTTCCCAGACGAACAGCCATTACACCTAGCTGATTACAAATCTTGGAGAGAGCCCTCTGCTCCTCTCCTAGATCTGGAAGAGGGTTTGGCCTGCAACTATACTCATAGAAGGTGAGCTCTTCTTGAGTTAGCTCCTTGACGAAGAAGCGATTAAGAGTAACCTCAACTTTCTTCTGGAGTAAATTCATTGGCAGACTCTAGTTTCAAGTTTCTCTCTAGGATCTCTAGGATAAGCTCTAATTCTCCTGCTCTTCACGAGGGATCTCCAAACAACCCTGGCGGAGCCAAATCTCTGCTGATCGCCTCCGCCTGAAACCGACCGCTCATGCCCACCACCTGCCACTCGGCGCTGCGATTTCCCTGGCGGAAGCGCAGCCGTCGGGCTCGCAACGGCACCACTTCTACAGCTTCTACCAGAAATTGTTGGTATTCGCCCAAATAGTCTCGGTAATCCGGGGGCAAGTCAGCGCTGCTGTTGATTTGAATCCAAAACACCCGTCCTGCTTCGTTGCCATAGGCGCGGATTTGTTCCTGGCCGCGGTATTGCTCCACCCCGCGCAGCCGCTGTCGTCCCACCTGCACAGACTCAGCCCACTCCGGCAAGGGATCCCCTAAGCTCACGGCCCACCCTGGCCCACCTAGCCCCAACCAACACAACAACAGCAGTCCCCAAACCCAAGGCCATCTGCGCGGCGTGCTGTTCCCGGTTTTCAAGGCTCGACCGAACATGGCAAGTTTTTCTCCGCAATTGAACCCAACGTTAACGTTTGGGATGGTTCAAAACAACTTTGTCTCAACGCACGCGAAAGCCGATCCGCCCGCCCTCAACATCGAAGGCAACGTCGATATTGAAAAACAGCGGCATGCCCAACAGTTGCACCCCCTGGTTGCCGTTGACGAAAATCCGATCTCGACTGGGCGTAATGGGAAAGCCAACCCGAATGCGGTAGTCAAAAGCCCCCTCCAGCACAGCTCGCCATTCAGCGCCGGGGGGCAAGGTCGAGGTGGAGAAAGGAGCTGCCCCCAACAGCCTGACATTGAGAAAAATGTCGGAAGAACCACTGTCAAAAACGGTGGGGCTGAGGGCATTTTGAATGGAAGTGTTGCTAATGCTGTAGGCCACTTGCAAAGCCTCATCCCGCCAGATGGGTGTGCCATCGGGAAAGCTTCCCACCTGGGGAAACTGCCGGAAATTGAAGCCGGCGGTGTTGGCAGCCGTTAGGCCAACCGTGAACAGGCCCTGGGTGGAGTTGAAGCCCCCCGTTTGGATCATGTACCCAGAGCGAAAATTGCCCGGAAGACGGGTGAGCGGGCTAAACAGCTCCCGGTTGGGGCTGCGCTCATCCAAGGACGTGCCTAGGATCCCGGCGAAGGGCCGCCCTTCTCCAAACAAGTTCTCTGAACAACTGGCCACCAGGGCGTCCACACAGGTGATCCGGTCGATCAACTGAATTGTTACCGGCTCTCGACTGGGGATCCCTCCTATGCTGAAGGGGGCGCGGGCCAACACGCCGATAAATTGCGTGCCATCTCCAAACGTCACGGTGGAAGGGATCCCCGTCCGCTCCAGGCCAAAGCGACCTGCTGCTGTCGCTATGATGCGCAAACCTGCCGAGCCGGTATCCAGTAACACCTCAGCTCCGCTCCCGGCCACCCCCACTGTCAGGCCCAGGAGCTTGAAGCGGCTGTTGCCCAGGGTACGCACCGGCATGGGAATCGACTCGGTTCCCGGTTGAGGTGGGAGAGGGATCAACGCAGGGGGGGAAGCCACAGATTCCCCCTGGCCAGAACAGCCGGCACCGAGCAGCAGCAAGGCCAAGATCCCAACTAGGGCGATTGCCATTCCCCAAGGGCTGTGCCAAGCCCACCCAGACCGTGGCTCATCCTTTGGGCCCGACCTCGCCTGCATTGAATACCCACACTGAATTAAAAGGAGCCTAGCCCGGTTGCAACCGGTAAACAGCACGCTCAAACCTGGGGGATTTGGATCCCGGCCAAAGACAGTGTACACAAAGCTGGCTGAGGGAGAGTGCGCAATAGCGCTGTCAACTGTGGAGTTGTGGGGCTGGATGGGCTGCAGCCTACAGCATTAGCTCCGCCTGCCAATCGACCACTTTTTGGAAGCGAAAAGCGCCCGCCAGGGCTCCCCAAACCTGCTGGTGGGTGATGGGATCCATCCCTCGGTCATGGCTGCAAAACTCGCTCTCGCTCAGGTGCAAGGTGGTCTGCAGATAAGTGGTTTGGCCGTTGCGCACCACGCAACACCGGCACCCCGGCTCCGTCACGCCGACAAAGAGGGATCCCTGCCTCTTCACCTGCACATCACACCCCTCTAGATAGGCTAGGTCGGCAGCCTGCAGTTGACTCAGTTGGTCTGCCCTCTCCCGAGCACAGCCCCGCCACCGCTGCGGCTCCAAAGGGCGATAGTTGCGAATCAGGATCCCAGCGCTTGCCTGAGTCAATTCCACCACCGCCTGCCGATAGGGATCTTCCAAATGGCCACTGTAGGCTTGCTCCACATAAAAGCCGATCCCGCCCAAAACGTGGGCCGGCAAGGGGCGGTAGGCCACCCGGATCTGGGCAAAAAACGGTGGATTTTCCCAGGCTTGCTCTTGGTTGCTGAAGTCTCCTGCAAGCCAACGCGCCATCTGCAGCAGCTCTGGGGAAGGAGTGCGATCCAACCCAATAGGCATAAGCGGGCATCCAGAACTTCTGTAAAAGGTGTGTACCGAAAATCTTAGGGAATCAAGTGTTAAATTATGTATCCTTTATGAGAATGTTCGCTCTGACACTGAAATGGCTCCCTTCCAAGCCGCAAAGCCGCGATTGAGGCTGACATCTTTCTTCACATTGTAAAGCTAGGTCAAGAAACGTTCTCTTTTGTAAAAAACTGCCGCTACGAAAGATAGGGAGCATTGGCCGGGATCCCAGATGGGAAACAGATTGAAAACCGATCTAAGCCTTTTTGCGCGAGGTAAAGCCGATTTACATTTTTTGATTTCATCGCTTCTTGCCTTCGCGGTAGAAAAAGACTGGAAACAAGGCGAGCCAACTTCTTCTCGTCTGCCAGTTGAGGTTGCCAGCAGCGGCTGAGGCTTCTTGTCCAAGTCCGATCCCTTGGATGAAGGCCTGGATCTGGGAGCGAGCTTCGCTTGCTCATCTTGGTTCTATCGGCTTTGATCCCGTCGGCGGTTCTGTGAGTTAAACAGCACCTCTCGGCACTGGGGATCCAAGCGGTGTTGCATTCCTGGCCGGCAGGTGCTCTCTTGTCCGCTGCAGGGAATGTGGATTCATAACCTCTTTTACTTTCGCTAGGGAGATTCAAAACCATGAACGATGTATTTGGCAAAGTTGTTGCCCAAGCTGACTCCAAAGGCGCTTTTTTGGGAGAGAACGAGTTTGCCGCTCTCCAGCAGGTAATTGCTGAGGGGAACAAGCGTTTGGATGCTGTGAACCGCCTCACCAGCAATGCCTCCAAGATCGTGACCGATGCCATCCGTCAGTTGTTTGCCGAGGAGCCCAATTTGAACGCTCCCGGTGGCCCTGCCTACCCCAGTCGTAACGTAGCCGCCTGTATGCGGGACATGGACATTATTCTCCGCTACATCACCTACGCCGTGGCAGCCGGAGATGCCAGTGTGCTGAACGAGCGCTGCTTGAACGGCCTGCGGGAAACCTATCAAGCCTTGGGCACCCCCGGTAGCTCGGTGGCCAACGGCATCCAAAAGATGAAAAAGGCTGCGGTGGCGGTGGTAAACGACCCCAACGGCATCACCCGGGGGGACTGCAGCGCTCTGATTGCCGAAATCGAATCCTACTTCGATCGCGCTGCTGCCGCTGTGGTTTGATCCCTTGTGGACTGAAGTTTCTGTTGTGTCCGGATCCAGTTGTGAAGACCTCTCTGGGATCTAAGACAACTCGGGTTGGCAGGGGATCCCTAGAAAAGCAACTTTTTTTGCAGCGATTTTGCAGTTGAGACTTTGCAGCTTTGGCCTTGTTCTTTGCATTGAGCTTGAGTTAAGTAAAGGAGCGTTTTGAATCATGCAAACCCCAATTGTTGACGCCATCGCCACTGCCGACAGCCAAGGGCGCTACCTGAGCAACAGCGAATTGCAGGCCATCAATGGCCGTTTTCAGCGGGCTGCCGCCAGCATGGAAGCCGCCCGAGTTCTGAGCAGCCGTGCCGACGAGCTGGTGCGCGGTGCCACCGAAGCCGTTTACGCCAAGTTCCCCTACACCACCCAACCCGGTGGGCAGTGCCACACCCAAGCCGGCAAAGACAAGTGCGCCCGCGACGTGCGCCACTACCTGCGCTACATCACCTACTGCTTGGTAGCCGGTGGCACCGGTCCTCTGGACGAGTATCAGTTGGCCGGGATCCGCGAAATCAACGCCGCTTTTGAGCTCTCCCCCAGTTGGTTCATCGAAGCCCTGCGCTACATCAAAGCCAACCACGGCCTGACCGGGCAAGCGGCCACCGAGGCCAACACCTACATCGACTACGCCATCAACGCGCTCAGCTAAACCCTTGGCTTGGGATCCCTCTAAAAGGGCGACGCCGGCTAGCCAGTTGGCTCATCCCATAAACCAGGGGGGATGGCGAGGGAAGGTTGTTGAGGGCAACGGTGGTGAGCCTGCTACGTTGCGGAGAGATACGTTTGACCACGTGGGTTTGCGGATCAGTCTCCCCAATAGGAAGGCGCCACTGTTGCTCTTCTGCAGCTTGGGGCTGCCGATTTTTGATTTCTAATTTTAGTTTTCGATTTCTACAGTCGTTTCAGGCTAGGGTGAGACGCCTGGGCTATTGATCGCGCCAGCGGGACGGAGTCCTTGAAAAGCCTTTTGGCCCCCTGCATTATTGCTCCGCAACGCCGACGCGACGACGCAACCAACACTTTAGGTGTGGGTGCAATGTCCTAGCTTGAATCGAAATGACCCTAAACGCAAGCTTGTTCTCAATCTGTGTCCATTCAGTTCAATCGGGGGAATTAGCATGAGTGCAATCACAGCGGCAAGCCGGATGGGGATCCGGGGCATTACGGAGACCACCCCACTGGAGTTGCGCCCCAACGCCAGCCAGGATCAGCTCAATGCGGTGCTGCGGGCCATCTACCGTCAGGTGCTGGGCAACGACCATTTGTTTGGGGCCGATAGGAAGGAGCTAGCCAGTGCGGAATCGCTGCTGCGCCAGGGCAGCCTGACGGTGCGGGAGTTTGTGCGATGGATCGCCAAGTCCGAAGCCTACAAAAAGCGGTTTTTCTACCCCAACTCGCAAACCCGGGCCATCGAGCTCAATTTCAAGCATCTGCTGGGACGCGCTCCCACCAGCCCCAAAGACATCGCCCGCCATTTGGACATCTACCAATCTGGCGGCCACAGCGCGGAGATCGATTCCTACATCGACAGCCCAGAATACCTAGAAGCTTTTGGAGACAACATCGTCCCCTACCCGCGTGGGTTTGAATACCGCAAGGCCCATTCCACCCGCGACTTTACCAATCTCTTCGCCCTCTACGGGGGCTACGCCAACAACGACCGCTCCCAAGGGCCCAGACCCCGTCTGATGATGCCTTTGGCCACCGGGTTTACCCCGGCCATTCGCCGCATTGGGGTGCGGGGGCTGCTGCCGCCCAGCCCCATTTCCAAACACCTGGGGCCGCCAACGGGCCAGTCGGATCGCATGTTCTGTGTGGAAGTGACCCGGCTGCTGAATCCGCCTTCGGCGCTGGCCACTTCCAGCCGAGTGCGCAAATCCAACCAGCAGATTTTCGTCTCTGCCGATCAACTGTCGGCAACAATGCAGCGGTTGCTCAAATCGGGCGCCAAGATCGTCAGTGTCCGCAGCGCTTAATCCCTTCTCGGTGTCCTCTCCGTTGTCGATTCCATGACCACTGCTGTTCCTCTGGATCCCGATCCATCGGTGGATCTCACCCCGGCTGGACAAATCGCCAAGCTGCGCCACGGGGATCCGGGGGAACGCTACTATGCCGCTTGGTGGCTGGGGCGCATGCGCATTGCCGAAGGGATCCCGGCCCTGATCGAGGCCCTGGCCGATGAAACGGATCGCACCGCCCAAGGGGGATATCCGCTGCGGCGCAATGCTGCTCGTGCTTTGGGTAAACTGGGATCCCTCGCCGGGATCCCTCCCCTGAAGGCGGCTTTGTCTTGCTCCGATGGCCAAGTGGTGGCAGCCGCTGCCCAGGCACTGGTTGAGATTGCCTTTGCCAACAACCTCCATAGGGATCCCGACGAAGTGGAAAAGCTGGGATCCGCTTTGCTGGAAGGGCTGCGCCGTGTGGAGCAAGGACTGCAGACGGAAGCCCAAGCCGCCCTAGAAGCCATTGTCGAGGCTCTTGGACAACTGCAGGTGGCTGCTGCCCTGGAGCCAATTCGTCCTTACCTAGAGCACACTTCCATTCGCTTGCAATGTGCGGCGGCGCGGGCCTGCTATCGTCTCACTGGGGATCCGACTTTTGCTCAGCGCCTGCTGTCGGTGTTGAATCACCACAACATCCATCTGCGGCGGGCTGCCCTTTTGGATTTGGGGGCCAGTGGCTATTTGCCGGCAGCACAGGCTATTGCGGCGGCGGCGGTGGAGGCCAACCTTAAGCTTCTTGCCCTCAAACAGTTGGTGGAGATCAACCTGGAACAACATCAAAGGATCCCCGGTGCTGAGCTGCAGCAGGTGCTCCGGCTGATCGACGAGCTGCTGTGAGCGGTGGTGCTTCTGGGCCCTTGCTGTTCACATTAGCGGGACGGAGTCCTTTGCAACTGACCTATCAAGGCATTGCCCATGAGTTTGTGCATCCCTCTGCAGCGATTCAAAGCCGTCAGAATCTGTCCGCTCGGCACCAGGGTTGGGCTCCGTGGCTGTAGCACTGCCTCAGTCTTTTGCCTTCCCGTATCGAGGTGCCGCCCTCAGTTTTGGAGCAAGGGCAACAGCAAGGATCCCTGAGGTGCAAGGGATCCCCTCAAGTTTCCTCTCGGAAGCACTTCATGACCTTGGTCGAGGAAACCCATCGGCGGAACCTGCTGCACCGGCTGCAGGAGCGCATCCGTTCTGCTCAAGCCCGTGGGGATGAGCATCTGTTGCAGCAACTGGAACAGGAACGGCAACTGTTGGCCTGACAAGCTCGCTGCCTGCCCAAGGGATCCAGCTAATGCCCGACAATTGCCCAGAAGGGTTCGATATTCCCGATAATGGGAAGCGGCTCCTGGGATTCAAAGAGGGATCCGGGATCAGTTTGTTGTTGAGGCAGTGGTTGGGGTGCAGGACACAAGGTAATGGAGGAGTCTGCCACTCAGGAAGAGATCCCTGGGGGATCTCCTTCAGCAGGGCCATCCCGTTCGTTGATGTCGGTGGCGGGCTTGGTGGCCGGGGCGACCTTGCTCAGTAAGGGCATAGGCTTTATTCGCCAAGCTTTGATTGCAGCAGTGTATGGCTCGGGGCCGGAGTACAGCGCCTTCGGGGTAGCCTACATCCTGCCCGGTTTTCTGTTGATTCTGCTGGGAGGGATCAACGGCCCTTTTCACAGCGCCATCGTCAGTGTCCTCAAAAAGCAGCGGGATCGGGACAGGGAGGATGCGGCTGCCTGGCTGGAATCCATTTCCACCTTGGTAGGCTGCCTGCTCCTGCTGGTCAGCTTGGGCCTTTGGTGGGGAGCGGACTGGGTGGTGCGCCTGAATGCGCCGGGAGCCAGCCCCGAAGTCCATGCTCTGGCCGCTGCGCAACTGCGGATCATGGCCCCTTTGGCCTTGCTCTCGGGGTGGATTGGCATCGGCTTTGGAGCGCTGAATGCTGCCGAACACTACGCCTTGCCTGCCCTTAGCCCGCTGATCTCCAGCTTGGCGGTGATCGGGATCCTGGTCACGCTGGGATGGACGGGGATCCCAACTTTGCTGGCCTGGGGCGTGCTCATCGGGGCCATTGCCCAATGGTTGGCCCAAGTTCCGCTCCAGATGCGGTTAGGGCTGGGGCGACCGCGCCTGCGCTTTGAGTGGGGATCCCCGCAGGTACGGGCGGTGGGCTTGCTGATGTTGCCGGCGGTGATCTCCTCCGGGATGATCCACATCAATGTTTATGTGGATCTGTTTTTTGCCTCTTTCGTACCTGGGGATCGCACCATCGGCAACTTGGGATATGCCCAGCTTCTGGTACAAACGCCGCTGGGGATCCTCTCCAACATGGTGCTGGTGCCCTTGATGCCTCTCTATGCCCAGTTGGCAGGGGATGGATCCCGTTGGCCGGAGCTGCGCCAGCGTATCCGTCAAGGGCTGATGCTTACGGCAATTGTGACCCTGCCCCTGTCGATGCTGTTGGTGGCTTTGGCCGAGCCCATTGTCCAAGTGGCCTACCAGCGGGGGCGCTTTACGCCGGAGGTGACACAAGAGGTGGCAGCCCTGCTCATGGCCTATGGTCTGGGGATGACCGGTTACCTGCTGCGGGATGTGCTGGTGCGGATCTTCTATGCCCTGGAGGATGGGGCTACGCCTCTGCGCATCAGCAGCATGGCCATTGGCCTGAATGCCCTACTGGACTTTCTATTTTTGCAGGCTTTTGGAGCGCCGGGCATTGCCCTGGCCACCGCCGGCGTCAACCTGATAGCCGTGATCGGACTGGGGATCCGCCTCCACCAGCGCCTGCCAGGGATCCCTTGGCGGGAGATGGGACAAGCCCTACTGCCATTGCTGGGGAGCACCGTCCTGGCCGGGGGACTGAGCCATTGGCTGTGGACCCAACTGCGCTCCTACGAGATTGTGGGGTCTCCCCTGCTCACCGCCATCATTTGGGCCGGGCTGGCCGCGGGTTTAGGTCTAAGCTTGTTCGCCGCCGGAGCTCTCTACCTGCGGATCCCAGAAGTGGAGTGGGTAGCAGCCCAACTGCGGAAACGGGTAGGACGCCGGGGGAGCAAGTTGGCAAGCCGGAACTAGCTGATGGCTTCCAGGTAATCCCGCACCCGGTTGCGCCGCTTCGGCTGACGCAGCTTCTGCAGGGCTTTGGCCTCAATTTGCCGCACCCGCTCTCGCGACAGATCCAAGGCGCGACCGATTTCCGCCAGCGAATAGGTGCGCCCATCCCCCAAGCCGAAACGCATGCGGATCACATCCCGCTCGCGGCTGGTGAGATCCGAGAGCAACTGCTGTAGATCGCGATGCAGGGCTTCCCGCATCATGGTCTCTTCTGGAGAAATGTCGTCAGTTTCCAGCAAATCCCCCAGTTCGGTGTCCTTGTCTTTGCCCACCTTGGTTTCCAGAGAAACCGAGCGGGGCACCCGTACCAACAGCTCGCGTACTTGAGGCGGCGTCATCTCCAACTCGGAGGCGATGTCTTCGATGGTGGGGGTGCGGCCCTTTTCCTGGGAGAGCTTGCGCTGCGCTTTTTTGATCTTGTTCAGCTTCTCGGTGATGTGAACGGGCAGGCGGATGGTGCGGCTTTGGGTGGCAATGGCGCGGGTAATGCCCTGCCGGATCCACCAGTAGGCGTAGGTGCTGAAGCGGTAGCCCTTTTTTGGGTCGAACTTTTCCACCGCCCGCTCCAGGCCCAGCGTACCCTCTTGGATCAGATCCAGCAGCTCCAAGCCGCGGTTTTGGTATTTTTTCGCCACCGACACCACCAGGCGCAGGTTGGCCTTGATCATGTGCTCTTTGGCACGCTTGCCAATTCGCTGAACCTGCTGCAGCTTTTCAGGGGTCAGTTGCGCCCACTCGGGGTACTGGTTGGCCTTGGCCACCCATTCCGCAAGAGTGGGATCCCGTCCCAACTCTTTCTGCAAACGCAGACGCAAATCCAAGAGCTTCATGTAGTCTTGGACTTTTTGGGCCAGGGCCACCTCTTCATCGCGCCCCAAAAGAGGAACACGACCGATCTCCTGTAAATAGAGGCGCACCAGATCGGTGGAGCGGCGGGTTGGCTCCTCTTCCAGAAACTCGCCATCGGCCAGATCCACCTCTGCTTCTTCGGCAGCATCGAGGAGATCGGCGGGGCCATCCAACAAAATGTCGTTGAGTTCAGGTTCGTAGTTAGACATGTAGGGTGTTGCTGATGTAGCGACAGGGGTGGACAGTCCGGTGGGCTGAGAGAGGGATAGTAAACGATGTGGAGCGGGTTAAGCTTAAGTGTTCCCCTTTGCTCAACGCCTTGCGGCATTCGGAGGAAAATCACACATTGACCTCTTCCTCAACCCGACCTCATGCCCATACCCCATAGGGAAAGGCTGAAGTAGCAGCTGAGGGGTCACACGGAGAGCGTGAGCCCCTTATCATAACTTAATTATAGTTGCATTTCTCAGCCCAGAGACATGAGAGCCAGCGTAGGATCCCCCCAGTTCAACCGTCACCGCCACTGCGAAAAAGCGTATTGCCCTCAGGGTGAACCCAGCAGCTCGTCCTTGGGGGAAGTAACCCATCCATCCTAGAGGGTCTAAACTTCAAAGGTAGCGTGTAAATTGCTTTGCCTATTCCAATCTATTCGATTCTATTCGATGAACTGTTCCCATTCACCTATCCCACCCAGCTGTGGGGGAGCCAGACTCCCCGAACAGGTCAACCCCCTTCCTCTGGGCGGACTGGGCTCTGCTCAGGCACTTGGGTTGGCCATAGCCCCGCTGACGGGGGAAAAGGTTTCAACCTTGGCGTTGACGACTCTATTGGCCATCGGTCTATTCTTTTTTCTGCGAGCTGCGGGCAAGGATCGCGTGGAGAGTCGCCTCTACTTTAGCAGTCGCAGCCTGGAAGAAATGGGATCCGCTCTACGGGAGCACTTGGAAAGGCGTGGCTATCGTCTCCAGTCCGCCGATGCCGAGGGGATCGCCACCTTTGCAGGGCAGGGTCAGGCTAGCGTGGGGCTGGCCCTTTTTTTGACGGGGCTGGCGGGGACGGGACTGGCCTGTTTGGCCTTGGTGCTGCAGACCCTTGAGCCGGGGTGGGGAGCTTGGCCCTGGATGGTGGTGCTGGCTTCTCCTTGGGCGGGTTGGTACTACCGGCAGCGCAACCAACGCCCGGAACAAATCCGCCTGAAACTGCAGGAAGCCGACGAGGACTCCGTCCCGCTCCCCTTCTGTGGACAGCACGGTTCCCCCACAGCACCAACGCGAACGGCCCCTGGATCCCATCTGTGGGTGGAGGGGCATCGGGATGAGCTGGATGGGCTGGCTGCAGCCCTGAGGTTGCAAGAACGGGATCCCGACAGGGGTAGGGGAGTCTAAGGCCAATCGGGAAAGAGAGGCGCTGGGATCAAAGACAGTTGATCCCCAACGGCAGGGTCGGGGATCCCATTGGGAGCGGGCTCTTTTTTGGAGTTCTTTTGGGCGAGGCGGCTTTTCCCTTGGTTTCTCAAGCCCAGGCCGATGCGGCTGTGTTTTTCCACCAAGGCCAGCACCTGTTCGGCTCGCTGGATTACCGGCTGCGGCAGGCCAGCCATGCGCCCCACCTCAATGCCATAGGAGCGATCTGCCCCCCCAGGCTGTACCTGGTGCAGGAAGACAATGCGATCCGGCAGCTCTTTGACCACCACCTGAAAGTTGGCCACGTTGGGCAGCAAGGTCTCCAGTTGGTTGAGCTCGTGGTAGTGGGTGGCAAAGACCGTACGGGCGCGCACCTGAGTGGCCAGGTATTCCGCCACCGCCCAGGCAATGGAAAGGCCATCGAAGGTAGCGGTGCCTCGGCCAATCTCGTCCAGCAGCACCAAGGAGCGCTCGCCGGCGTGGTTGAGGATGTTGGCGGTCTCGTTCATTTCCACCATGAAGGTGGACTGGCCGGTAGCCAGATCGTCCACAGCGCCAATGCGGGTAAATACGCGGTCGCAGAGGCCCAACTCTGCCCGCCGCGCGGGGACAAAGCTGCCCATCTGGGCCAGGATTTGGATGAGCCCAATTTGCCGCAGGTAAGTGGACTTGCCGGACATGTTGGGCCCGGTGAGGACGATCAAATCGGGGCCGTGGGGGGATCCCAGTTGCACCGAATTGGGCACGAAGAGGCCCTGGGGCAGGGATTTTTCCACCACCGGGTGGCGACCCTCCTCGATGATCAGCCGGCGGTCTTCGGTGATTACGGGACGGGTGTATCCCTGCTGCACGGCCACTTCCGCCAGGCCAAACAGGGCATCGACAGCAGCCAGGGTCTGGGCCACTTGGCGGATGGCTTCGGCCCGGGATCCTGCCTCTTGGCGCAACTGCACAAACAGCTCGTATTCCCGCTGGTTGATGTCGGTCTGGGCGGTGAGAATGCGGGCCTCTTTTTCTTTCAGCTCAGGGGTAATGAAGCGCTCTTCGTTAGTCAGGGTTTGCTTGCGGATGTACTCTTTGGGGACTTGGTGGGCCTTGGCGCGGCTGATGCTGAGGTAGTAGCCGAAGGCCTTGTTGAAGCCCACCTTGAGAGTGGGGATCCCGGTGCGGTCGCGCTCGCTTTTTTCCAACTGGGCAACCCACTGGCGGTCTTGCTCCACCTGCTGCCGCAGCCTGTCCAGCTCGGGATCCACGCCGGCTCGGATGAGGCCCCCCTCGGTGAGCACAGGGGGAGGGGAGGGCAGGAGGGTGTGCTCGATGCGTTGGCCCAGCTCAACCAGGGCGGGATCCACCTGTTGCAGGCTTTGCAAGAGGGGAGTCTTGGCTTCCTCCACCAGCTCGGCCAACTGGGGCAGTTTGCCCAAGGAGGATCCCAGGGCCACCAGCTCGCGCGGGTTGGCGGTGCCCGATCCGACGCGGTTGGCCAGCCGCTCCAGGTCGTACAGAGAGTCCAGAAGGGATCCCAGGCGGGCCCGCAGAGAAGGGTTTTCCAAAAGCTCTTGGATGGTGTCTTGGCGAAGGCGAATTTGCTCCGAATCCCGCAAAGGCTGCAGCAACCAGCGCCGCAAAGTGCGCCCCCCCATGGCTGTACGGCTGTGATCCAGCACCCAGAGCAGGGATCCCACAAAAGCCCCCTCTCGGATGGTCTGGGTGAGCTCCAAGTTACGCCGGGTTTGGGCATCCAAGATGAGGTAGTCCGTGAGCTGGTAGGTGCGCGGGGGAGGCAGGAGCGGGTGGCCTCCCTGGGGAGAAGGCTGCAGCAGGGTCTTTGGTGCTACGCACCGCTGAGGCGAATGGGTTTCTTCTAAGTAGTGCAAAAGCCCTCCCGCTGCTCGCACCGCCAGAGGCAATCCCTCACAGCCCAATCCTTCCAGAGAGCGCAGGCCGTAGGTTTGCATGAGGTTCTCCCGCGCCACCGCCAGTTCAAAAGGTTCGGCTGGGCGCAGGGTATAGGCGTATTGGTTGGGGAGACCCAGGGGCTTCTGGGGATCCCCTGGACGGATGAGGCCTAGTCCCAGCCCCTCCTCGGTGGGCAGCAAAACCTCTGCCGGCTGCAGCCGGGCCAGTTCCTGCTCCAGTTGCTCTTGCCCCTCGCTCTGACACACCCAGAACTCGCCGGTGGAGATATCCGCATAGGCTAGGCCCCAGCGGCAGGGAGCCTGCTTCGATCCTTTGAGCCGCACGACGGCTGCCAGGTAGTTGTTTTGCCGCGCCTGCAGCAGCTCCTCTTCGAGGACGGTGCCAGGGGTGATCACCCGCGTCACTTCCCGCCGCACCAAGCCCTTGGCCTGATCTGCCGGCTCCATCTGGTCGCAGACGGCCAGGGCATAGCCTTTGGCCACCAACTGGGCGGCATAGCGGTCAAAGGCGTGGTAAGGGATCCCGCACATGGGCACCCGCCCTATGGCCCCTGCTTCCCGCCCGGTGAGCACCAGCTCCAGCTCCCGCGACACCACTTGCGCATCCTGGAAAAACATCTCGTAGAAATCCCCCAGGCGGTAGAGCAAGATGGCGTGGGGATACTGCCGCTTCAGCTCTACGTAGTGCTGCATCATGGGGGTGAGGAGGGTGGGATCCACCTCTAAGGCATCCCAAGTAGGCTCGGCGGAAGAACTCATGGCATCAAAACGTGGGCAAGCAATGGGCTGAAGGTTCGGAGTCTAGCCAACTCGGGCCGACCAGCTTGGGCCATTCTAGATCCAGGTCTAGATGAAGTTTGAGACGTTTCCCCAGCCCTTCTCCCCTGATTCCCATTTCGCGGTTGGTTGCCATGACCTCGCTCAGGGTAGTTGGATCCCCCCTGAGGTAAGTCTGAATGGCTGGGCAGAGGCGCTGCCCGGTCTTGTCCAAAAGCCCTGAAGCGCAAGAGGGAGAAATTTAGGCACAAGCTATTGAAACTGACTTGCAACATCCAAGAAGCCTTGCTATTCTAGCGACTACGTTTTGTTGAGTTTGACTTTCAATAAAGCTCGGGAGGGAGGCCTGGCCAACTTGGCTGAGTTTTCCATCCCGCCCTTGCGGGCGGAGGGGGTTTCTTGGCCTCAGAAGGCTCTCTTCCTGGGCAAAGCTCGAGAGGTTTTCCCGGTGCTGGTCGATCGCGAGTGTCCGTATACAGAGGTTGAGGGGGGCAGAGGCTGGGGGCAAAGAAAGCGGCTGCTCTCGCCAATCGGTTTGACCTGTTTGCTATTGAGTTTCATTTTCCTAGTACTTTTGGTCTCGATGGCTTTGGGATCCGTTCCCATGACTTTCCCAGAACTCTGGCAAGCCCTGTGGGGGCAGGGGGATCCCATTCGGCAGACGATTGTTTGGCAGTTGCGGCTGCCGCGGGCGCTCTTGGCCCAGTTGCTGGGGGCGGCTCTGGGGATGGCAGGGGCCCTGTTGCAGGGGATGCTGGGCAATGGGCTGGCGGATCCCTACCTGCTGGGCATTTCGGCGGGGGCGGGCCTGGCGGCGGTGGGGTTGCTCACCTTGGGAGAGTGGACGGCTTGGGTGCCCCTGGCCGCTTGGGTGGGCGGGGTGCTGACTACCGTGTTGGTGTACGGGTTGGCGCGTACTCCCTCGGGACTGGCGGTGGAGCGGCTGATCTTGGCGGGGGTGGCCGTCAGCGCCCTGTTTGGGGCCATTAGCTCCACCTTGTTGTTGATGGCAGATGACCGGGTGCAGGTGGCTCTCACCTGGTTGATCGGCAGCTTGAGCGGGCGGGGCTGGCCAGAGGTGCAGGTGGCCGGGGCGTATATCCTGGTCGGCTTGGGATTGGGATGGGGGCAGGCGCGGGCTTTAAACCTGCTGAGCTTGGGGGAAGAGATGGCGGTGAGCTTGGGGATCCCTCTGGCGCGGACGCGGGTGGTGATTGGTCTGGTGGCGGCTTGGCTGGCGGCAACCGCTGTCAGTGTGGGGGGGTTGATCGGCTTTGTCGGTTTGGTGGTGCCCCACATGGTGCGGCAGGGGGTGGGATCCGATTACCGCTGGCTGTTGCCCCTTTCTGCCTTGGCGGGGGCGACCCTGCTGAGCGGTGCGGATATCCTGAGCCGTTTGGGCCCGATAGAGCTGCCGGTGGGGATTGTCACCGCTGTGATGGGGGCTCCCTTTTTCGGCTGGCTGCTGCGGCAGCAGGGGGCAGGGCGATGAGAGAGCCCATCCTGCAGGTCGAGGATTTGAGCGGGGGCTACGGATCCCGGACGGTGGTGCGACAAGTGAGCTTCAGCGTGCAACAGGGGGAATGGCTGAGCATTGTCGGCCCCAATGGTTCCGGCAAATCGACGGTGCTGCGACTGTTGAGTCGGGTTCTGATTCCCCAAGCTGGGCGCGTGTACTTGGGCGGTCGGGATCTGCACGCTCAACTCACTCCAAAGCAGGTGGCCCGGCAGTTGGCTCTTTTGCCCCAGCAGCAGCGGATCCCGGCAGGGCTGACGGTGCGGCAATTGGTGAGTCTGGGGCGTTCTCCCCACCAGCCCTGGTGGGCGTGGCAGTTGACGCCGGCGGATCGGCAGCGGGTGGAGTGGGCTCTAGAGCAGACGGGACTGGGATCCCTGGCGCTGCGGCGGGTGGAAACCCTTTCGGGGGGCGAGCGGCAACGGGCTTTTCTGGCGTTGGCTTTGGTGCAGGAGCCGCAGGTGTTGCTGTTGGATGAGCCCACCACCTTTTTGGATCTGCGCCACCAACTGGAGCTGCTGGAGCTGTTGCAACGGCTGAAGCAGGAGCAGGGCCTGGCGGTAGTTACGGTGCTGCACGACCTGAATTTGGCCATTCGCTACAGCGAGCAGATTGCCTTGCTGGGATCCGGCCAGATGCAGGCCCTGGGGTCTCCCTTGGCGGTGTTGACCCCCAGCCGGGTGCGACAGGTGTTTGGCCTGGAGGTGGAGTGGATCTCGACTCCGGTAGGGCCACAGCTTTGCCCCCTGCGCAGCACAGCTCCAGCGGCAGCAAGGCTCCTCTCCCTGCCGGTGTCAGGGTGCTGAGGGAGGGTTTGTCCGGTTTGGAGTGAGTTTTTCCTGGGGTGGATTTCGAGGAGCATGAAAGGTTATGCGCGTGAACGGTCGTTGGTGGCGGGTGGTGAGTTTGGGGTTGAGTTTGGGAGTGGGCTGGGGATCCCTGTCCCAGGCTCAGCCCAATGCCCGGATCCCTGAGACTCCTTTGCTGGCCCAGGCCACCCCTCGGGGAGCCACCACCATCCAGGAGCAGATTCGCGAGCTAGAAGCCCAGATCGAAGCTGCCCGCCGGCGGGGGGATCAGGCGGAGGTGGAGCGGCTGCAAGCGGATCTGCAAGTGCTGCGGCAGGGCACCCCCGTCTTCAACCTGCAGCAGGTTACGGTCACCGGCACCCGCACCGAGCGCACCCTGGCCGACTCCCCGGCCACCATCACCGTCATCGACCGGGAGCGCCTGCGGCAGGAGCTTATCCAGAACATCCAGGATCTGGTGCGCTACGAGCCGGGGGTGAGCGTGCGGCGCAGCGTTCGCTACGGCCTGCAGGACTTCAACATCCGCGGCCTCGACGCCAACCGGGTGCTGATCCAGGTGGATGGGATCCGCCAGCCGGAGCGATTTTCCTTCGGCCCCTTCACCATTGGCCGGGATACCTTTGAGCTGGAGACCCTGAAAACTGTAGAAATTATCCGCGGCCCCGCCTCCACCCTCTACGGCAGCGACGCGCTGGGGGGTGTGGTGACCTATACCACCCTGGATCCAGCCGATCTGCTGGGGGAACGGGACAGCCATGTGGGCCTGTCCAGCCAGTACGACAGCAAAAACCAAGGGTACGTCAACACCCTCAGCTTGGCGGGTCGGCAGGATAACTTAGAGGCCCTGCTCATCTACACTCGCCGCGACGCCAGAGAGCCGGATATCCAGGCGGATCCCAGTTTCAAGGATCGGCAGACGGTGGAGGGAGACAATGTTCTGGCCAAGCTGGTCTATCGCTTCAGTCCCTTTGACAGCCTCACCCTGACGGCGGAATACTTCAACAACCGCACCACCACCACCTTTTCGCCCCGCAACCTGGATCCCGGCATCCGCCTTTTCAGGGAGACCATTGAGACCGAGCGCAGCCGCCTCAGCTTGGAATATCGCTACGCCAACCCCGATACCCCCGCTTTTGAGCTGGCCACCGTCCAGATCTACTACCAGCCGGCCCGCACCCAGGAGCCCAGCGTGGAAGAACGCACCCTCACGGTACAAGGTCGGCCCGTGCCTGTGCGCCGGGATACCTTCAACGAGCTGGTCAGCAACATTCTGGGAGCCAGCGTACAGGCCCAGAGCCGCTTCCAAACCGGGGATCTCTCCCACCGCTTGGTGTATGGAATGGAGATCTCCACCACCCGCAACGAACGTCCCCGCAACCGCTTCCAAACCAACCTGCTGACCGGGGCAGTCACCCAAAACATCCCCCCGGACACTTTTCCCACCAAAGATTTTCCCGACTCCGATACCGTGCGCTTTGGGCTGTATTTGCAAGATGAGATCGACTTTGGGGGCGGCAACTTTACCCTCATCCCCGGCATCCGCTACGACACCTACCGCCTCACCCCCAGCCCTGACGAAGCCTTCTTGAAAAGTGGGGCAGAAGCCGCCAGCCTGTTTGCCGATGCCATTTCTCCCAAGGTGGGCCTGGTGTGGAGGATTAATCCCAACCTCACCTTTACGGCCCAGTACAACACCGGTTTTCGGGCCCCTCAGTACAACGAAATCAACAGCGGCTTCACCAACCTGGTCAGCCCCTTCTTCCGCTACCGCACCCTTTCCAATCCCAACTTGCGACCGGAAACCAGCCAAGGCTTTGAAGTGGGGTTGCGGGGGATCTACCCCCAGGCCAGCTTTAGCTTGGCCGCCTACTACAACACCTACAACGACTTTATCGAGGCTTTCCGGGAGGTGGGATCCGAGCCTTCACCCCCCGGCCCGCCAGGGAGCCCGCCACCTCCACCGGTGACTCTCTTTCAGAGCCAGAACGTCAGTCGGGCCCGCATCTATGGTGTAGAAGCCACCGGGCAGTACTTCTTCAGCCCCGATTTGACCGGCTGGAGCCTCAATGGCAGCTTTGCCTGGGCGGTGGGGGATAACCTCACCGAAAACAAACCCCTCCTTTCCATTGAGCCACTGACGGCAGTACTGGGACTGCACTACGACGATCCCAGCCAGATCTGGGGAGCCAGGTTGGTGGCCACGCTGGTGGCGGATCCCCGCGACCCGCAACGGGAGGTAGTGCAACCGAACCCCAACGCTCCACCTCAAATTCCGTTTGTGCCCAAGGGCTACACCGTGGTGGATCTGCTGGGCTACTACAACCTGGACGACAACTGGCAATTGAATTTCGGGGTGTTCAATCTCTTTGATGAAAAGTATTTTCTCTACTCCGAAACCCGCTCTCTCTTTGTCGGCCCTGAAGTGGAACGGCGGGCCCAGCCGGGACGGCATGCTGCGCTCAGTTTTTCCACCCGGTTTTAGGGGCCAAGACCTGAGGCCGTGTTTACTCTGGATCCTGCTCTAACCGATGCTTGCCGAGCCACCTGCCCGCACCCCCAAGGGATCCCTCTCTCTTCTTCGGAAGTCCTGTCCCCAGCTTTTGTGGCGACTGCAGGGGTGGTATTGGCAGCAGGCGGGCATGGCCTGGGAGGCGGGGCTGGCTTGGTTGGCGTTGTGGCTTTGGGCTGGCGCAAGAGAGAGCGGCTGGCTGGAGTGTGCCGAGGAGCTGCTGCAAGAGGCTTGGGTGGCCGGCTATAGCTGGGCTGCCCTCTGGACAGCTTGCCAGGAGGGGGAAGATCCGCCGGGGACCGTCCTCCACCTGCGAGCCAGGGATCCCCGACCGCTGCGCCGGGAGGGGTTGATTTCCCTCCTCTTGCACCTGATGGCGCTGCTGGGGCTGGCTTGGTGGGGATCCCGGCCTTTATCAGACGCAGAACTCCGGATCCCAGTCACGCTTTTGCTGGAGGATCCCGAGCCACAGTTGCTCGAACCGGATTCAGAATCCATAGAATCTCTCCCACCAGAGCCAACAGCAGAGCCGCCCGGCCCGGCCCCGGAATCGCCCCCTGCAGACGATCTATCCCCACCGGAGCCTGTGCCCCAAGAGATCGAGATGCCAGCCATCCCGGAGGCTGAATCTTTGCTGGCCCTGCAAACTCCGACCCCTACGCCTCCACCGACCCCTACACCCATTCCCACGGCAAAGCCAGAACCCACCCCTACTCCTCCACTGACCCCATTACCGACAGCCACCCCGCAACCCACTCCTCCGCCACAACAGCCCACCCCAACTCCGGCGGTTACCCCCACCTCTACAGCGACTCCACTCACCTCCGCCCCGGTTACCTCAAGCACCCCTCTGCCCCGCTTTACCCCCTTGATCCAAGGGATCCGTTCCAGCGTAAAGACTGCCGCCGCTCCGCCTTCCCCTGGCAGCGAGAGCAGATTGGGGCCAAGGGATCCTGAAACTGGGACACCTGGCGGTATAGGTGCAGCCCAACCCCATTCCTCTGCCCCAACACCTGCCACCCCCAGTTCCTCCCCACCGACAGTGGCTGCCAACCCCCAGCCGGACATCCTGGCCCGCCCGATCCCCGGTCGCAATCCTCCGCCCCCCTACCCTCCTCAAGCTCGCCGTCTCGGCCAACAGGGGCAGGTGCTGCTGCGGGCCAAGGTCAATGCCCAGGGGCAGGTGCAGCAGGTGGAGATCGCCTCTTCCAGTGGGTTTCCCGCCCTGGATAGGGCAGCGCAGGAGGCGGTGCAGCGGTGGGAATTCAGCCCGGCCTTGAGAAACAACGCCCCCATCGAGTCTTGGGTGGTGGTGCCCATCCAGTTCACCCTCAATTGATTGCTGTTTGGGAATTGTTTTGGAGATTGTCTATGCTGTCTCGTCTTTCTCGCCGTCAACTGTTCGCCTTTGGTCTGGCCAGCGTGGGGGCCTGGGGAATGGGGCGTTTGGCCCAAGCCCAAGGTCGGATCCCTCAGGAGCCACTCCTGTCAGCGAGACAGAGTCCTTTTCGTCGGGTAGCCAGCCTCACCACCTTGACTGCCGATATCCTCTATCGCTTGGCCCCCGATAGGTTGGTGGGGATCCCTGCCGGTCGTTTGTTGGAGGAGGATCCCCGCTTCCAAGGCTTGACCCGCCTGGGGCTGGGCAACCAACCCAACCTGGAGCAGCTTGTGGCCCTACAACCGGACTGGGTGGTGGGGGCCAGTGGCTTTCACGAGGCTCTGGCAGAACGGCTGCAGGAGCTGGGGATCCCCACCTACCTCACCCGCGTGGACAGTTGGGCTGCTTTGGAAGAGACGATTGCCACCCTGGCTGCTGCTTTGGGGGCGGATCCCGATCCCTTGCTGCGGCAGTATGGATCCCTTTTGCCCCAGGAACTGCCCCGCGTTCGACCCAAAACCTTGCTCTTGGTGGGCACCCAGCCGATTCTTTCTCCCAACCGGCAAAGCTGGGCCGGGGATCTGCTGGAACGCTTTGGCGCGGACAATCTCACCGCTACCTTGCAAAGCCAAGGGCCTTTTCGGGGCTACGTCACCCTTTCGGCAGAGCGCATCCTGGAAGCCAACCCAGAAGTTCTGCTGGTGGTCAACCCGGAGGCGGCGGATCCCTTGGCGTTTTTCCGTTCCCGCCCCTTTTGGAATCGGTTGCAAGCCGTCCAAACTGGGAAAGTTTATGGATTTGACTACTACGGCTTGGTCAATCCCGGTAGCTTGGAGAAAATTAGAGTTGCCTGCGAGCAGTTAGCCCGCATTTTTTGAACGGACTTGGAGTGTCTCTCTAGTCCAAGCTATAGCGGGTCAGGCGCTGCACTTGCTCGGGAGCAAGGCCAAGCTCTTGGGCAATCTGAGCCGACACCTGGTCTGGATCCAGTTGTGGAAATTCAAATTCCAGCTTGCGCAGGTGGGGATTGGTGGTAGTCACCTCCACCTTGGTGTAGCCACGGGAGCGGCGGATCTCCGCCTGAATGGAAAGAATATCCAGAGCCAAGGTGGCTTGTTGCTGGCTGCGAATCGCCAAAGGTTGCTCTAGCCGGCGAGGACGGCTCAGCGCTTGGCCCGTCACCCACTCTCCCCCCGCCACAAAAAGAAGCCCTGCCAAGGGCAGCACCAGCCAAAAATCAAACCCTAGATCTTGCCACCGATGGATTTTGGGCCACCCCACCGTTGTTCTCTCCCTTGCAGAGGGCTATTTCCGTGATCCATCCTAGCCTGGGCAGTGGGAACTGGCCGTCTCGGTCAACGGCGCACAGGACGATGCGAATTTTGCTGGTGGAGGACGACCCGGAACAGTTGGAGCCTTTACAGGCTGCCCTGTCCAAGTGCGGCCACGTGGTTGACTGTGCCAAGGAAGGGGAGATGGCTGCCTGGCTGATGGAGGAGAAAGCCTATGATCTCCTGATTTTGGATTGGATGCTGCCGGGGCCAAGCGGGATCCAGCTCTGTCGGCAATACCGCCAATCGGGGGGATGTGCGCCGGTGCTGATGTTAACTGCCAAAGACGCAACATCGGATGTGGTGCAGGGGTTGGATGCGGGGGCGGACGACTATTTGGTCAAGCCGGTGGATCTGGTGGAGCTGCTGGCACGGGTGCGGGCTTTGGGACGCCGTTCCCCCCAATGGCAAGGAGACAGCCTCAGCCTGGGATCCCTGCACTTGCACTTGGCCAGCCTGACCCTAGAGCGGCAGGGGAGGCAGGTACAGCTTTCGGGCAAGGAGTTTCAATTGATGGAATACCTGATGCGCCATCCCAACCAGGTGCTCAGTCGGGGCCAGATCGAGCAGGCGGTGTGGGAATGGGGCTGTGAGCCGGAGAGCAATGCCGTGGCTGCGTTGGTGCGGCGGTTGCGGCTACGGTTAAAAGAGGTGGAGGCCCAAGATTGGCTGGAATCGGTGTATGGCCAGGGGTACCGGCTGCGCATAGCCTCTCCAGAAGAGAACCCATGAAAGCAGTTTCTAGGGGGTGGCGATGGAGGTGAAAAGAGCTGAACACAAGCATTCTCTCCCATGGCTGGGCTGGAACTGGGTTTCCCTGGCACACCCCCTTCAGCCGCACCTAGGGCAGAAGGCTGCGACAAGAGGGACGGGATCCCTGGTGTTTCACCACAGCCGCCGTCGCTTGGCCCGCAGCTTTGCCGGGGTCATGGGGGGGATCCTGCTGGTGTTTGCCGCCGTCTTCTACCGCTTGGAAGTGGAGAACCAGTTGCAGGCTTTTGACGAGGAGCTGCAGGTTCAGGCCGGGATCATGGCGGCAGCCATTAAGTACGAGCTGCGCCAGGGGCAGTGGCGGTTGGTGTTGAACGAGGTGCCCTTTTTGGGGGGGAAAACCCAACCCCTCGACCATCACTTGGCCTATGTGCGCTGGTTCGATCCTGCTCCCGGCACCGGAAGGGAAAGCTTGGGATCCCTGCGCCAGTACACGGGATCCCGGCCTCCTCTGGAGCTGTTTGACTTGGATGGCCCGCCTCACCATCTCCAACTGGGTTTCCAAACGGTGGAAGGAGAGAGCGGCTTACTGTTGCGCCAGCTCACGCTGCCGGTGCAGCAGGAGGAAAAGCTACTGGGCTACTTGCAACTGGCGGTGCCCCTGGAACCGCTGCAACTTACCCTGGGTCGCTTGCGCTGGGGGTTGGGGATCGGGATCCCGCTGACGCTGGCGTTGATCGGCGGGGCCGGCTGGATCTTGGGGGGGCTGGCGATGCAGCCGATTCGTCGCTCCTACGAGCAGTTGCAACGCTTCACTGCCGATGCTTCCCACGAGTTGCGCGCCCCCCTGGCCGCCCTGATGAGCAATGCTCAAATGGCTCTGCTGGCCCCGGAACAAGCTCAACCTCGCCTGGAAAAGGTGGTGAGCGGTGCCCGCCGCCTCAGCGTGCTGATCGATACCTTGCTGCAGTTGGCCCGCCAGCAGGGATCCCTGCCCCTGGAGGATCTGCCGCTTCTGAATTTGCGAGCGCTGTTGCAGGAGCTGAGCGAGCAATACCGCCCCCAAGCTGAGGCCCTTGGCCTTCACTGGCAATGCCACCTGCCTGAGACGGATCTTTCTGGGGGTTGGCTTGTGCGGGGGAACGCTGCCCTGCTGCGGCAGGCCATCGAGAACCTACTGCGCAATGCCCTGCAGTACACCCCTGCAGGCGGCACAGTGCAGGTGAGCCTGGAAAGCCAGCGCCAGCGCGCTTACCTCCACGTCAAGGATACAGGCATTGGCATTCCCCCCGAGCATCTGCCCCATCTGTTTGAGCGGTTTTACCGGGTGGATGAAACCCGTGCTCGCCATACGGGTGGGTTCGGTCTGGGCCTGGCCTTGGCCCAGCAGATCGTCACCGCCCATCGGGGATCCCTGCGAGTGGCCAGCCAAGTGGGAGAGGGATCGATATTTACGGTAGAGCTGCCCTTGTCATCTTCACGTCATTTTTCTCCGCCATTCTCAAGATGAGCCGCGATAACCCAAACCGGCTTGTCCTGTCGATTGGAGTCTATGACCAATGACGATTCGTTCCTCTTTTGCTCGCGCTCTGGGTTGTTCTCTGCCGATTTTGGTTCTGCTCACCCCCCTGGTGCTGGGATCCCCGGCGCAAGCCCAGCGGGGCAGACGCTCTGCTCCTAAAGCCACAGCTCCCCTTCAGGTACAGCCAACTTGGCAGCGCCCGTGGGATCTTGAGCGAGCCAGCCGCGATCTGGCTAAGGCGCAGCGACACCTGGCCGAAGCCAGCTTCCTCTCTCAGCGGGGGTCTTCCCCAGAGGCTGCCCGCCTTTTGGAACACGGCCAGGAGAGTTTCACCAACGCCCAAGCCTCAATTGAGGCAGGGAATTTCTTCGCCGCCCGCGAGCAGGCCAAAGCAGCGGAAAACTTAGCCAAAGCAGCCAAAGTTCTCTACGAAGCGGAGCTGGGTTTCATGGGCCGCCCTGGCCGTTCCTTCTTCGAGGCCCCTTTCCGGGCTCAGGAGTACCTCAGCCGGCTGCAAGCGGAGATGGCCTTCGCCAACATCAACTCCGGCAGCGTCTCTGACCTGCAGAATCAAGTGCAGAACCTGTTGGGCGACGTAAGTACGGATCCCAGCAGCTACACCTTCGCCGACTACAGCCGTAGCAAAGCTGCCCGCTACTCCGCCCGCGCTGCCCTACACCTGTTGGCGGCTGAGCGCCTCGGGGGGATGACTACCCTGACCAGGCGCTGATCTGGCCTACCCGGAACTGGGGATAGAGGGGATCCCTGCTGGCTGAGTTTCCGGGGTTAACCCCTCTACCTTCTCTTGCCCCTGCTGCAGTTGGGTTAAAGTGAAAGCCCCCAAAGCGGGGGCTGTTCTTGGTTAGATATTGATCGCGTCTTTACATCTGCCCTTAGTGTACCTGCGTTTCCTGCACCTGCGCCACTTTCGCAACTACCGGGATCAAGAGATCACCTTTGACGCGCCCAAAACCATCCTGGTGGGGGAGAACGCCCAGGGTAAGACCAACCTGCTGGAAGCGGTGGAGCTGTTGGCCACCTTGCGCTCGCGGCGGGCCGCTCGGGATCGGGAGCTGGTGCATCAAGAAGAACAGCAGGCGCGGATTGCCGCCACGGTGGAACGGCTGGGGGTGGCCCACGAGCTGGTGATGGAGCTGCGCAGCAGCGGCAGGCGATCCCTGAAGGTGGACGGGCAGGTGCTGCGCCGCCAGGCGGACTTTTTGGGACAGGTGAATGCCGTGGTGTTCTCCAGCCTGGATCTGGAGCTGGTGCGGGGCGCTCCGGAGACGCGGCGCCATTGGTTGGACGGGGTGTTGCTGCAACTGGAGCCGGTTTATCTCGGCCTGGTGGAGCAATATCGCCAGATCCTCAGGCAGCGCAACGCCCTTTTGAAGCAGGATCCCAAGGACTCTGTCCCGCTAACGCAAGCGGCTGCTGGCGTTCAGTTCTCGCAGATGGCCTTCTGGGATGCCCAACTGGCCACCACCGGTAGCCGAATTATGCGCCGCCGCGCCCGGCTGCTGCAACGGCTGGAGCCTTTGGCTGCTCACTGGCACCGGGTCATTAGCGGTGGACGGGAAACCCTGACCCTTACCTATCGACCCCAAGTGCCCCTGCCGGATCCCCAGGCCAGCCCCGAAGTGATCCAAGCCCAGTTTTTGGCCGAGATCCGCGCCAAAGCCGCCGCCGAACACTCCCTGGGCAGCTCTCTGGTGGGCCCCCATCGGGATGAAGTGGAGCTGTGCATTAACGGAGTTGCCGCCCGCGCCTATGGATCCCAAGGCCAGCAGCGCACTCTGGTTTTGGCTCTGAAATTGGCGGAGCTGGAGCTGATCGAGCAGGTGGTCAGGGATCCGCCCTTGCTGCTGTTGGACGATGTGCTGGCAGAGCTGGATCTGCAGCGGCAAAACCAACTCTTGGAAGCCATTCAGGAGCGCGTGCAAACCTTGGTTACCACCACCCACCTGGGATCCTTTGACGCCGGCTGGCTCAAAGCCGCCCAAATCCTTCAGGTGCAGGGGGGACAGCTTTTTCCCGACAAAACAGGGGGTGGGATCCCGTAGGGCAGGCCGGAGCTCTGGCAGTGAGGGAAACCCTATCTGGGAGAGGGGCTGGGGGTGGTCGCGTCAGCGGCGCCGAGCGCTTGAGCTCTACAGCCGAGCGCGATCCAGGCTGCGGTATTGAATCGCTTCGGCAATGTGGGTGGGGGCAATGGCCTCCGCGCCCTCGAGATCGGCGATGGTGCGGGCCACCTTGAGGATGCGGTCGCTCCCCCGCGCAGACAGGCCCAGCTTTTGGATGGCGTTCTCCAAGAGCTTGCGACAGGGATCCGAAAGGGAGCACCACTGCCGCAGGTGGCGGGATTGCATCTGGGCGTTGCAGTGGATCCCAGGCTCGTTTTGAAAGCGCTGCCGCTGCCGTTGTCGTGCCCGCTCCACCCGCCGCTGCACCGCTTGGGAAGATTCGCCGCCCTGGGCGCGGACAATTTCTTCCGGCTTAAGGCGGTTGACCCGCACCTGCAGGTCGATGCGATCCAGCAGCGGGCCGGAGAGCTTGGACCAGTAGCGCTCCCGCTGTTGCGGCGTACAGGTGCAGGGGTGAACGGGATCCCCGTAGAAGCCGCAGGGACAGGGGTTGGTGGAGGCCACCAGGGTGGTTTGGGCGGGAAACTCTAGGGAAACGCGGGCGCGGGAGATGGTGACTTTGCCATCTTCCAGGGGTTGGCGCAGCACCTCCAGCACCTCCCGCCGGAATTCCGTCAGCTCATCCAGGTACAGGATGCCATGGTGGGCCAGCGAGATTTCCCCGGGCTTGGGGTAGGGGCCGCCACCCACCAGCGCCACTGCCGAAGCCGAATGGTGGGGAGCACGAAAGGGCCGCTGGGTGATCAGGGGGGTCTGGCGTCCCAGGTGCAGGTTTTGCCGCAACAGGCCGGCTGCCGAGTAGATGCGGGTGATCTCCAACATCTCTTCCCACTGCAACTGGGGCAGAATGCCGGGCAGTCGCCGCGCCAGCATGGTCTTGCCCGCTCCCGGGCTGCCCACCAGCAACAGGTTGTGCCCGCCGGCTGCCGCAATCTCCAGAGCCCGCCGGGCATGTTCTTGCCCCTTCACATCGGCCAAATCCAGCAGGGGTTCCGTTTCGGTTGGCAACATCTGTTCTGGCTGGATCCGCACCGGCTCAACTCCCTCTGGGTTTTGCAGCCAGCCCACCACCGCCGCCAAGGAGGGCAGCCCATACACTTGGATCCCTTGCACCACCGCTCCTTCCGGCCCATTTTCCTGGGGTACCACCAGGCGGCGGATCCCCATCTCAGCAGCACTGGCGGCAATGGGCAGAACCCCGGCCACCGGGCGCAGGGCGCCGTCTAGGGCCAATTCCCCCACCATCAGGGTGTTGGCCAGCGCTTCCCCCTCAATCACCCCTGAGGCCGCCAAGATCCCGATGGCAATGGGCAGATCGAAGCTGGGGCCCTCTTTGCGCAGATCGGCAGGGGCCAAGTTGACGATGATCCGCCGCTGGGGTAAAGCAAAGCCGGAGTTCTTGATCGCCGCCCGCACTCGCTCTTTGGCCTCCTGAACGGCAGTATCGGGCAGTCCCACCAAGGTGATCTGGGGCAAGCCACCGCCCACATCCACCTCCACCGTAACCTGCACGGCCCGGAGTCCCAGCAGAGCGGCAGCAGTGACTTGGGCAAACAATGCAGTCACCTCCCTCGGATAGTTCTTTTACCCTTTGCACAAGTGGCCGCAGGCCTATTCTGTCCCAACACGTATCCTGGCCGAAATTGGGATCCCCACGCTGCCGGCTGCATTTGCCCAAGGAGAATGTCACAATCATCTCAGGTTTTTCCTGCCCCAAAGGAGGCACGTCGGTTTTCGCAGTCGCAGTCTTTAATGAATGCGGGATCCCGGATCCGAGCTTGCCGAATGGCTCAGGCTTGGGTTGGCTGTTGCTGCCGCCTTTGCGCAGCACAGCAGCGGTGAGGCTATGTTCTGACCAGGATGGGAACCCCCAGGGGGGGATAGCAGGGATCCGGATCCCTCTGATCGCAGCCTGCACCTCCAACCCAGATTTCCCCAGCCATTTGCCCTTTGGCAGAGGTCAAAAGGCGGGCACACCCCTCTGCCGACAAGCCAACAGAGGGACGACCCCATCTCTAGGAGGCTGATGCCGGTGGTCTTTCCTGCTGCTGAACCCCCTTTCGAGCGTTTCTCTGGCTCTGGGAAAAAGCGCGCCCTAACCTGGAATGAACTGGAGGAGCAGGTGCAGCAGTTTGCCCAGCGCTACCGGGGGCAGGTGGTCCAGCTCAGCCCGCCAGAGCTGGCGGTGGCGCTGCAGGAGTTGTCGGAGCTGACGCAGGCGCTCGCCCTGGCAGCCCATCTTGCCGAGGGTTGCGAGAGCAGCAGCCTTCCAACAGCGATCCCGGCTGAGGCCGAACCAGAGATGGCCTGGACGAAGGCAGACCCCAGCTGGAGGGATCTGGAGCGGGTCATCTCCCTGCAGAGCCAGCTGTTGTTTTTCCCCCTGGAACTGCAATCCCTGACCGCCGTTCCCCTCGGCGAACCCGCAGCTGAGACGCCGCAGGAGCGAGAGGATCGGCCCTCGGATCCCTTGGCCGCTGCTTGTGCCGAGCCGGAGCTGCGCCCCTTTCGCCAGTTTTTGTGTCGCCTCCTGCAGCAGCGGGGTCACCAACAACCGGAGCCTCTGGAGTGCCTGCTCCACCAACAGTACCCAACAGGAAGGTTAGCTTGGCGGCAGTTGTGGCAAGTGACCCTGAACTCGCCTGCCGCGCTCCCAGATCACACCCTTGTCCAGCTAGGAACTCCGTCCCACTGGCGCGAACAGAGCTTACCAACCCACGCCAGCGCCGAAATCCGTTGGGCTGCCTATCAGCGGCTGGGCCAACACCTGGAGGCCCATGCAGATCTGGGTGGGTTTATCCTCAGCACCCTGATCCGCGACCACCTGTGGGAGGCCCAATGGCGGGGCTATGACTCTGCTGCCGAGCTGTATCTGGCCCGCCAGGGCCTGACTCAGACCTTTTTGGAGAACCTATTGGAAGGGATCCGCGATCGGTTTGACCTGTTCCAGCACTATTACCGCCTCAAAAGCAGAACAATGGGACGTTCCATTCGCATCTGCGATCTGCATGCGCCCTGGGGGGATCCCGTGCCGCCCCTGACCTCTGCTGAGGCCACCTCTCTAATCTGGGCAGCCCTGCAGGACTTCTGCCCCGAGTGTGCGGCCCAGGCCAAACCCTGGCTGCTAGAAGTCGGCTCGGCAATCGAGGCAGACAAGCCCAATCGCGCAGCGGGCGCAGCCTTTCGCCCCGGCGAAACGGAGTTCTCGCCCAGGTCGGGAGAAACGGGATCCGGCGGGAGCGAGCTCCTGTTGAAGGTTCTTGCTATCATCAGCCAGCGGCTCCGGCCTGAGGATCCCCAAGTTTGGCTGGATCTGGAGGAGATGCAGGGGAGTTCCGCACTGCTGCCGCGAGCGTGGGGGGTGCAGGCTCACACCGTCTTTTTGCAGCAAATACTCCTGGATCACCTGGTTGCCTCAGCAGTGGGATCCCCTCGCATGGGCAGGCCTGCTCTTTACGACCCAGAGGGGCAAACTGCTCCGCAGCGCTGGCGGGAACGCTCCGGCAGCCTCCAGTTGGCCCAGGCCCTGTTGATACACCATTTGGAAGCCCAGTTGCAGGCGGTGTTTTACCAGAGCTTGATCAGTCGGCTGGAGCTGATTCTCTATCGGTCGGGGCTCCCCGCATGGGAAAATGTGGCAACCTATCCTCTTTGGGTGAGCGAAGAGTGGTTGAAGCTGTGTCAAGAGCTGTGCGGAGATGCGGTGGAACTGTTGCCGGAACACCAGTTTTACTGGGTGGGGATGCCGGAGCTGTTTCTCCACCCCTTTAGTGCCTATCAGGCTAGCCTTGCCAGCCTGGTGGCCTTGGCCTGTCACCGCCGCTATCACAGTTCTCCGCGCAACTTTCTGCCCCACTACCTCCGTTGGTTGGCCAGCCGGCCCGGATCCCTGACTTTGGAAGAAACCACCCAGCTGCTGCAGGCAGATCTGAGCGACCCAGGGGGAGTGTTGCAGGCGCTGGAGGAGCTGGAGCATTGGATCGAGACGCTAGAAAAGCTGCTGGAAGAAAATCCAGATCACTGAACCAACGATGACCCACCCTTGTTCTCTTGGACATAGGCGTGCTCTGCGGCGGGAAGAACTCTGGAACCCTGTACCCGACTCCTGCGAACCCACCCCAGCGGAGCCAGCCGTTAAAGCGCGTCCCTTCCTAAAATGGGCAGGGGGAAAAGGGCAACTGCTCAGCCAATACGAACCCTTTTTCCCTCGCGCCTGGAACACCTATCACGAGCCCTTTTTGGGGGGTGGAGCGGTCTTTTTTCATCTGGCCCAAGGGATCCCATCGGGTTCTCGACACTTTGTTTTGTCGGATATCAACCCTGAGCTGGTGAATGTGTATCGCTGCGTGCGGGATCACGTGGAGGAGCTTATCGCCCTGCTCAGCCACCACCAAGCCCACCACAGCCGGGATTATTACTACACCATCCGCGCGGCTCGATTTGAAGATCCGGCGCAACGGGCTGCCCGCCTGCTGTACTTGAACAAAACCTGTTTCAACGGCCTCTACCGGGAGAACTCGCGGGGAGAGTTCAATGTTCCTTTGGGCCGTTACCGCAATCCCCGCATTTGCGACGCGGAGAACCTACGGGCTGTGGCACGGGTTTTACAAGGCGTGGAGATCGCGGTGCAGCCGTTTTGGCAGGTGCTAGAACGGGCCGAACCCGGAGATTTCGTCTATTTGGATCCCCCTTACTATCCCCTTTCTGCCAGCAGTAGCTTCACAGCCTACAGCCGGTTTGCCTTCGGCGAAGCGGAACAGATCCGCCTGCAAGAAGTGTTTGGAACATTGGCCGACCGAGGCGTGCAGGTGCTGCTCTCCAATTCCGATTGCCCCTTTGTGCGGGAACTGTACCGGGATTACCCCATCCAGACCATCTCTGCCAGCCGTGCCATCAACGCCCAGGGCCACAAACGCGGTCCCATCACCGAGGTCTTGGTGCTGAGCCATCCCAGCCTGGCCACCGCCTGCAGTGGGCCGGAAGGGATCCCGTTTTGCCCCGGAACCGTCTAGGGTAAATGAGCAGGTCGAGATCCAAGGCGGGATCTCGAGCTTGGACACACTATTGCTCCGCAACGCTGACGCGACGAGACAACGGGAACAACAGCGCATGGATCCACGAGAAATTGAGGCATTGGTACGGGCTGCCCTACCCGGCGCAAGGGTGCAGGTGGAAGACACTGTCGGCGATGGCCATCATTTCCAGGCCATCGTGGTGGCGGAACAATTCCAGGGCTTGCCCCTGATCAAACAGCACCGGCTGGTGAATGAGGCCCTGAAAGCTTACCTGCAGGATGGCCGCCTACATGCTTTAGCCCTGCGCACCTTTACCCCCGCCCAGTGGGAGCAACTCCAGGGGCTGGATTCTGGTTCATCAGCCAATTGAGCCAAGAGGAGCATTCCCAGTCGGGCTGTGCATCGCCTCAACTCCTCTCTCCCTTTGAGAAAGGGGCTGAAGCTGTCGCAAACGGGAATCTTGACATCCTCCCCGGCCTGAAGGCCGGAGATTCCTACCACGCTGCGCATGGATGGCTCCTTGCGCAGTCGTCTCGGCGGGTTCCTGCTTCCGACCGCCCGTGCAGTTCGATCCAC
>NZ_JBSSAH010000019.1:0-54834 GCF_054058415.1 Thermostichus sp. MS-CIW-38
CTCGTTTTGACAAATTGGCCAGGAACTTCTTGAGTTTTCTCTATCTCGTCAGTGCTCTCTTTTGGCTCAAATGAAAGATCAACACAACCTAGTCCCATAGGCACACTTTTGCGGCACCGCTTCTGACGCCGTAAACGACAAACCCTTCGTGAGCTTCGGATACCACCTGCCCTGACTGAAATTACTGTTGTTGAACTGCAAGGTGTGGGTCTTATCCCTCACACTGCGAAACCGAGCTTCCTTGCTTTGGCGAAACGCTTGCCATGCCTCCATGACGGCGTTCTGCTTAATGTGGCAGGGGGCTTCCTTCACCCACTGCGGCAAGTCCGATTGCAGGATAATATTCCGCAGCTTTTCTGGGGTTTTAGTAGTGCCATGCTGACGCTGATAGGCAATCGCTTGGTTGTAGCAGTACCGGCACGCCGCTTGCCACCGCTTCCAAACTTTAGCCAGCGCTGGTTCCGGATAAATCCGTATCTTTCTCGATTGCAGCCCGATATTTTCTGAGTCCGTAGAGCCGACTGCTGAAGCAGTGCAGGATGGTGAGGATATCCTCAACCAGTTCCTGTTGGGGAGAAAGGTGATCGTCATCGAGAACCAAGATTTCGCATCCGTATTGACGGCAGTACCATTCAACGAACTCAAATCCAAACCGGCAGAGTCGATCCCGATGAGCGACCACAATTGTTCCGATATCTCCTGTACGAACTCGCTCCAATAAGGCAAGGAACTTTGGTCTTTTGAAGTCGAGACCGCCGCCAATCTCTCCGACCACTTCGGCTCCAGGATAGAGGCTAACCAGCCTTGCAATCTGTCTCTCCAAGTCTGGCTTCTGCCCTCGGCTGCTGACTCGGGCGTACAAAACGACTCGTTTGACTTTTCTTGGCGTTTTGATGTAGCTGTCGAGGTCATACCTTCTCGCCCTACCGGATGGTGTGCGTATTGCCTTGATCCAACCTTTCTGTTCCCATCGCCTCAAAGTGTGGAGACATACCCCGAAATAGTCCGCCGCTTCTCTCGGTTTCACATACCTAGCCATACTAAGCAGCCATGCTGAACATACTATACGTTATTTCCAGTATAGTCCAGCATATCATTGACTAGAGTCATACTCTCCCCTCTTCCTTTGGGAAAAGGGCCGGGGGTGAGGGATCCCCGCCAATCTCCACAGGCCACAGAGCCTCTGTCGGCAAGTGGATCCACACCGTCTGCCCCGGCGCAAACACCTGATGGGGAGCCACCCAAGCCTGCAGACTGCCCCAAGGGGTTTGTAAGGTCAGCCGTCGCTGGGTGCCCGCAAAGCGTTCCGCCATCACCTGGGCCAAGAAAACATTGTCGGCCAAGCCGGGCGGCTGGGGAAGCACCTGCACCTGTTCCGGGCGCACCGTCAGCCGCACCTGACCTTGGAGTGGCGCGGCGCTTTTCAAGAGGATCCCGTTGTTGAGGCGAAGCTGGTGACCCTCCGCCTGCGCATCGAAAAAATTGACCCCGCCAAAAAAGCGGGCAATGCGCTCGGAGCGCGGCTGCTGATAGAACTCCACAGGGGATCCCACCTGGTGTAGCTGCCCCTCAAACATCAGGCCGATGCGTTGGGCCATGGCTGTGGCTTCTGCTTGATCGTGGGTAACCAGCACCGTCGTCACCCCTGTTTCCGCCTGCAGCTCCAGGATGAGGGCCTGCATCTCTTGGCGCAGGTTGGCATCCAGGGCCGATAAAGGTTCATCCAACAGCAGCACCTTGGGCCGAATCACCAAAGCCCGCGCCAGGGCCACCCGCTGCGCTTGTCCGCCAGAGAGCTGACTGGGCCGACGCTGAGCAAAGCCGGGCAATTGCACCCGCTCCAACATGCGCCAGGCGGCAGCCTCCCGCTCTGCCCGGGGAATGCCCCGCATTTTCAGGCCAAAAGCAACATTCTCCCCCACGCTCAGGTGGGGAAACAGGCGGCTGTGTTGGGACAGCAAAGTCACGCCGCGCCGTTCCGGCGGCAGAGGGTTGAGGGGGATCCCGTCCAGCCAGATTTCCCCCGGATAGGGCAAGGGATCCGGCTCCAGCAGGCCGGCGATGAGATTGAGGGTGGTGGACTTGCCGCAGCCCGACGGCCCCAGCAGGGCGAAGATCTCCCCTGCCTCCACGCTCAAAGACAAATCCCTGAGGACAGGGATCCCTCCCTTGTGGAAGCGCTTGCTGAGGTGGCGGAGAACAAGGTGGCCCATGCTTGGGTTACCGATCAAACGCTCAATAGAGCTCTCAAGCTCTCCCAAATTAGAACACCCGAATTAGAACAGAAAGTACCGTTGTGCCATGGGCAGCACCTCTGCCGGCTCGCAGGTGAGCAGCTCTCCATCGGCCCGCACTTCATAGGTCTCTGGGTTCACCTCAATGTGGGGAGTGGCGGTATTGAGTTTCAAATCCGCTTTGCCGATCTCGCGGCAATTTTTCACCGCTACGGCCCGGCGCTGGATCCCCAATTTCTCAGGGATCCCCAGGTCTAGGGCAGCCTGGGAGACAAAGAGGAGGCTGGTCTCGGTCAAGGCGCGGCCAAAGCTGCCGAACATGGGGCGAGGGTACACCGGCTGCGGGGTTGGAATGGAAGCATTGGGATCCCCCATTTGGGCATAGGCAATCAGGCCCCCCTTCAGGACAATTTCCGGCTTAACCCCAAAAAAGGCCGGCTTCCACAGACACAGATCCGCCAGTTTTCCCACCTCCACCGACCCGATGACGTGGCTGAGTCCTTGGGCGATGGCGGGGCAGATGGTGTACTTAGCCACGTAACGCTTGGCCCGGAAGTTGTCGTTGCGGCTGCTGTCTTGCGGCAGAGGCCCCCGCTGCACCTTCATCTTGTGAGCTGTCTGCCAAGTGCGGATGATCACCTCCCCCACCCGGCCCATGGCCTGCGAGTCGGAAGAGATGATGCTGAACACCCCCATGTCATGCAAGATGTCTTCGGCGGCAATGGTTTGGGGGCGAATGCGGCTTTCGGCAAAAGCAATATCCTCCGGCACATTCTTGCTCAGGTGGTGACACACCATCAGCATGTCCAGATGTTCTTCGATGGTGTTGCGGGTAAAGGGGCGGGTGGGATTGGTGGAGCTGGGCAGCACGTTGGGCTCCGAGGCAATGCGGATGATGTCGGGGGCATGCCCACCCCCGGCCCCTTCGGTGTGGAAGGTGTGAATGGTGCGGCCATTGATGGCGGCGATGGTATCTTCCACAAAAGCCGATTCATTTAAAGTATCGGTGTGGATGAGGGTTTGGACGTCGTACTCATCCGAGACTTGCAAACAGCTGTCGATCACCGCCGGCGTGGATCCCCAATCTTCGTGGATCTTGAGTCCGCAGGCCCCCGCTTCCACCTGTTCCCGCAGAGCCTCGGGGAAAGCCGCGTTCCCCTTGCCAAAAAAGCCCAAATTGACCGGAAACCCCTCCGCCGCCTGCAACATTTTGCCCAAGTTCCAAGCTCCAGGGGTGCAGGTGGTGGCGTTGCTGCCGGTGGCCGGCCCGGTTCCGCCCCCCAAAAGGGTGGTCACTCCCGAAGCGATGGCAAACTCGCACAACTGCGGACAGATGAAATGCACATGGGCATCGATCCCGCCCGCTGTCAGGATCAGGTTTTCCCCGGCAATCACCTCAGTGCTGGGGCCAACCACCATGCCCGGCGTCACCCCCGCTTGGATGTTGGGGTTGCCGGCTTTGCCAATGCCGACAATGTAGCCATCGCGAATGCCCACATCCGCCTTGACGATGCCCCACCAGTCCAGGATCAGGGCGTTGGTGATCACCAGATCCAAGGCCCCATTGGCGCGGGTGGCCGTCGGCGATTGCCCCATGCCATCGCGGATGGTTTTGCCGCCCCCAAACTTAATCTCCTCGCCGTAGGTGGTGAAATCCTCCTCCACCTCGATGATCAGTTCGGTATCCGCCAGGCGCACCCGATCCCCTACGGTGGGGCCGTAGTTGCTGACGTATTGGCGACGGGGAATCTCTAGGGTCATAGGGTGGTATCTGCAAAAGGGCTGCCAGGGTTTTACCACACATCCCCACCCAGGGGATCCCTTGCTGTCTATTGTTCAGTTCCAACCCTTCCTGAGAACGGATTGGGTTGGCTGAAAATTCGTTACATATATTTACATCTATGATCGAAAAAACAATTGCCAATCGACTCCAGCCTCGATGGGACAAGGGATCCCTCGTTTAATTATTGTGAAGCAACTGAGGGCTCACAAACCCTGACCTATAATGCCAGGTAAGTCCTGCCCTGAGGGAATCTTCTGCCAAGGGGTGGGGATGCTTCGTTCCTTGTCGCAAGAGAGGAGTTCTTGATGACAACTACGCCAAAGGAGCGAGAGCCGAAGGTCAAGGTGTCGGTTGATGTGGATCCGGTTCCCACCTCATTTGAGAAATGGGCTAAGCCGGGGCACTTCGATCGCAGCCTATCCCGTGGCCCCAAGACCACGACCTGGATCTGGAACCTCCATGCTCTTGCTCATGACTTCGACAGTCACACCAGCGACTTAGAAGACGTCTCTCGTAAGATCTTTTCCGCTCACTTCGGCCACTTGGCGGTGGTTTTCGTCTGGCTGAGCGGCATGTACTACCACGGAGCTCAGTTCTCCAACTATTCCGCTTGGCTGGCGGATCCGATCAACATCAAGCCCAGCGCCCAAGTGGTCTGGCCCATCTTTGGCCAAGAGATCCTGAATGGGGATGTGGGTGGCGGCTTCGAAGGGATCCGCATTACTTCTGGTCTATTTCACCTCTGGCGAGCTGCCGGCATCACCAATGAGTTTCAACTCCTCTGCACCGCCATCGGTGGCTTGGTGATGGCCGGGCTGTGCCTGTTTGCCGGCTGGTTCCACTACCACAAGCGGGCTCCCAAGCTGGAGTGGTTCCAAAATGTGGAATCGATGCTCAACCACCACCTGGCGGGCCTGCTGGGGCTGGGTTCTTTGGCCTGGGCCGGTCACCAAATCCACGTGGCCATTCCCATCAACAAGATGTTGGATGCGGGTGTGCCGGCAAATCAGGTGCCCTTGCCCCACGAGTTCATCCTCAACCCGGCCCTGATGAAGGAGATGTTCCCCAGCGTGGATTGGGGCATCTTCAGCGGGGTGGTGCCCTTCTTTACCTTGGATTGGGGCAAGTACGCGGAGTTCCTCACCTTCAAGGGTGGCCTGGATCCGCAGAACGGTGCCCTCTGGCTGACCGACCAAGCCCACCACCACTTGGCCATTGCCGTGCTCTTCATCGTGGCCGGGCACATGTACCGCACCAACTGGGGCATCGGCCACTCCATTAAAGAGATCCTGGAAGCCCACAAGGGCCCCTTCACCGGCGAAGGCCACAAGGGCCTCTACGAAGTGCTCACCACCTCTTGGCATGCCCAGCTGGCCATCAACCTGGCCATGGTGGGATCCCTGAGCATCATCGTGGCCCAGCACATGTACGCCATGAACCCCTACCCCTACATGGGCATCGACTACGCCACCCAGATCTCCCTGTTTACCCACCACATGTGGATAGGCGGCTTCTTCGTGGTGGGGGGTGCTGCCCACGGGGCCATTTACATGGTGCGGGACTACGACCCGGCGGTGAACCGCAACAACGTGTTGGATCGGGTATTGCGCCACCGCGACGCCATCATCAGCCACCTCAACTGGGTGTGTCTGTTCTTGGGCTTCCACGCCTTTGGCTTCTACGTCCACAACGACACGATGCAAGCCCTGGGCCGTCCGCAGGACATGTTCTCGGACACCGGCATCCAACTGCAGCCGATCTTTGCCCAGTGGATCCAGTCGCTGCACACTTCGGCCATTGCCAGCACCGCTCCCTATGTGGGCGCCTCGGTTAGCCCCATCTTTGGTGGCGACGTGGTGGCTGTGGGCGGCAAGGTGTCCATGATGCCCATGGTGCTGGGCACGGCGGACTTCATGGTGCACCACATCCACGCCATGACCATCCACATTACGGTGCTGATTTTGCTCAAGGGGGTGTTGTTTGCCCGCTCTTCCCGGTTGATCCCGGACAAAGGCAAATTGGGCTTCCGCTTCCCCTGCGATGGCCCGGGCCGCGGCGGCACCTGCCAGGTCTCCGGCTGGGATCACGTGTTCCTGGGGCTGTTCTGGATGTACAACTGCATCTCCATCGTGATCTTCCACTTCAGTTGGAAGATGCAGAGCGACATCTGGGGCACCGTCAACGCCGATGGCACGATTGAGCACATCACCGGCGGCAACTTTGCGGCCAGCGCCATTAACATCAACGGCTGGTTGCGGGACTTCCTGTGGGCGCAATCGGTGCAGGTGATCAACTCCTACGGCTCGGCTCTGTCGGCTTATGGGCTGCTCTTCTTGGGCGCTCACTTTGTCTGGGCCTTCAGCCTGATGTTCCTGTTCAGCGGTCGCGGCTACTGGCAGGAGCTCATTGAGTCAATTGTCTGGGCTCACAACAAGCTGAAAGTTGCTCCGGCCATTCAACCCCGCGCTCTGAGCATCATTCAGGGTCGGGCGGTCGGTGTGGCCCACTACCTGTTGGGAGGGATCGTCACCACCTGGGCGTTCTTCCTGGCACGGTTCGGCGCACTCGGCTAAGGCAAGGAGGAAGAGAGAATCATGACAACTGCAACTCGTTTTCCCCAATTCAGCCAAGACCTGGCCAGCGATCCCACCACGCGTCGGCTGTGGTATGGCATTGCCACCGCCCACGACTTCGAGACCCACGATGGCATGACAGAGGAGCGGCTTTACCAAAAGCTGTTCGCCACCCACTTTGGCCATCTGGCAATCATCTTCCTGTGGGCCTCCGGCAACGTCTTCCACATCGCCTGGCAAGGCAACTATGAGCAATGGGTAGCCAACCCCACGGGTGTCACCCCCATCGCCCACGCCATCTGGGATCCCCACTTTGGCAAGGCAGCGGTGGAAGCCTTTACCCAACCGGGGGGCGGCGGCCCCGTCAACGCGGCCTACTCTGGCCTGTACTATTGGTTCAACACCATTGGCCTGCGCACCAACGGCGATCTCTACACCGGCGCGATTGGCCTGCTGTTGTTGGCGGCAGTGTTTCTGTTTGCCGGCTGGCTGCACCTGCAGCCCCGCTTCCGGCCTAGCCTGAGCTGGTTCAAGAACGCTGAAGCCCGTCTCAACCACCACCTGGCCGGCTTGTTTGGGGTCAGTTCCCTGGCTTGGACTGGTCACCTGGTACACGTCGCCATCCCCGAGTCCCGCGGGCAGCACGTAGGCTGGGACAACTTCCTTACCACTCTGCCCCACCCGGCAGGTCTGAAGCCCTTCTTTACCCTCAACTGGGGGGTGTATGCCCAGAACCCGGACACGGCCAACCATGTCTGGGGCACGGCAGAAGGGGCGGGCACGGCCATCCTCACTTTCTTGGGTGGCTTTAACCCCAACACCCAGTCCCTGTGGCTGACGGACATGGCCCACCACCACCTGGCCATCGCGGTGATCTTCATCGTGGCCGGCCACATGTACCGCACCAACTGGGGCATTGGCCATAGCATCCGGGAGATCCTTGGCGCCCACAACCCCCCCAAGGGCACTCCCTTCGGAGGCCTGCTGGGAGAAGGCCACAAAGGTCTCTACGACACGGTCAACAACTCCCTGCACTTCCAGTTGGCTCTGGCCTTGGCCTGTCTGGGGGTGGTGACCTCGCTGGTGGCGCAGCACATGTACGCCCTTAACCCCTACGTGTTCATGTCCATGGATCACACCACGGAGGCGGCTCTTTACACCCATCACCAGTACATTGCTGGCTTCTTGATGGTGGGGGCGTTTGCCCACGGGGCCATCTTCCTGGTGCGGGACTATGATCCTGAGGCCAACAAGAACAACGTGCTGGCGCGGGTGCTGGATCACAAGGAAGCGATTATCTCCCACCTCAGCTGGGTATCGCTGTTCCTGGGCTTCCACACCCTGGGGCTGTACGTCCACAACGACGTCATGCAGGCCTTTGGCACGCCGGAGAAGCAGATCTTGATCGAGCCGGTGTTTGCTCAGTTCATCCAGGCCTCTCACGGCAAGATGATCTACGGCATGGATGTGTTGTTGTCCAACCCCGACAGCCTTGCTTCTACCGCTTGGCCCAACTACGGCAACGTGTGGCTGCCGGGCTGGCTGCAGGCCATCAACGATCCCAATGGATCCCTGTTCCTGCCCATTGGCCCGGGTGACTTCCTGGTGCACCACGCCATTGCGCTGGGCTTGCACACCACCACCTTGATCTTGGTCAAGGGGGCGTTGGATGCCCGCGGCTCTAAGCTGATGCCGGACAAGAAGGACTTTGGCTACAGCTTCCCCTGCGACGGCCCGGGTCGAGGCGGCACCTGCGACATCTCCGCCTGGGATGCCTTCTACCTGGCCATGTTCTGGATGCTGAACACCATCGGCTGGGTTACCTTCTACTGGCACTGGAAGCAGCTTGGGGTTTGGAGCGGCAACACTGCCCAGTTCAACGAGAACTCCACCTACCTGATGGGCTGGCTGCGGGATTACCTCTGGGCCAACTCTGCTCAGTTGATCAACGGCTACAACCCCTACGGGATGAATAACCTGGCGGTTTGGGCCTGGATGTTCCTGTTTGGCCACTTGGTCTGGGCGACGGGGTTCATGTTCTTGATCTCCTGGCGCGGCTACTGGCAAGAGCTGATCGAGACCTTGGTGTGGGCGCATGAGCGCACTCCCTTGGCCAAGCTGATCCGCTGGAAAGACAAGCCGGTGGCCATGTCGATTGTCCAAGGTCGTCTGGTGGGTCTGGCCCACTTCACGGTGGGTTACGTGCTGACCTACGCGGCCTTTGTTATCGCCTCGACAGCCTCTCAGTCGGGGTAGCAAGCCCATAACCTGCTGAATAGGGATCCCTCGGCTGGTCCAGGGATCCCTTTTTTGTGAGTTGGTAGAGTGGTGATATGAAGTTTAGGGTCTGATGAGTTTGGTCGATGACTCTAGCCGCCCGATTGGATCCCTATATCAGGCGATATACCTTTGAGGAGTTTCATCGACTGATTGAGTCTGGACAGATTGAAGAGCCCAATCAGTTGGAGCTGATTGACGGGCTCCTAGTTCAAAAGATGACGAAAGGGGAGAGGCACGCCGCCTACTGTAGCCGCCTGTACCGACTGTTGGTGGGCCTTGTGCAGGAGCAAGCTATTGTGCGCACCCAGGATCCGGTCCAACTGCCCCCCAATCACGAGCCAGAGCCCGACTTTGCCATTGTGCGCTTTCAGCAGGATGAGTACCGCTCTCGGCATCCTCAGCCCGAAGACATCTATCTCATCATCGAAGTGGCTGATTCTTCCCTTACCTATGATCGGGAAGTCAAACTCGGACTCTACGCCAAAGCCGGGATCCCCAACTACTGGATCTTGAACTTGCAAGAGAACTGCCTAGAGACGTACAGCTTGCCAATAGAGTCGGGAGTTTACCAAAAAAGAGAGGCTTACACCCCCAAGGAAAAAGTTGGGATCCCAGGGATCCTGGCTGGAGAGTTGAGTCTGGATCAGCTAGAAATCGCAGGAGCCCCGCACTGTACCCGTAGGGTCAGTGTCGGGAGGAATGCGGAAGTTACGATAGAACCATGACCCAAGTCCTGACCGTCTCCTGTAAGCTCAAGGTGTCCCAGTCGCAGGCCGCAAAGTTGGACGCGACCTTGGATGCCTTTGTGCAGGCGTTGAACTGGGTCAACCAAAACACGCCCGAGAAAGTCACCAACGCCGTTAAACTTCAATCTCTGTGCTACCGCGAAATCCGTGCCCGGTTCGGCTTGTCCAGTAACTTGGCAAGGACTACGTCCCGCTTACGCGACCAGCAGGTCTGCAGACGGCTGGCCGGTGCCCGCAAGGTTGCCCGACAGAAAAACCGCCCCGTCAAAGCGTTCAAGAGAGGCTTTGCGACCTACGATGCCCGTATCTTTTCGTTTCGCGAGAAAGACTGGACGGTGTCGCTGACCACAGTGGAGGGTCGAGAGCGCTTTGAGCTGGCGATTGGCCGTTACCAGAGAGAACAGTTGGCAGGCTCCAATCCCAAATCCGCCACTCTGGTCAAGCGCAGAGACGGCTCCTACTACATCCAGATTTGCGTAGAGAAAAAACCACCCAAGCAACAAGATACCGACAAGGTGATCGGGGTGGACTTGGGGAGGACAGATATTGCCCATACGTCAGAGGGGGACAACTGGAATGGACAGCAGTTGAGCAGAGTCCGAGAGCGCTACTCCCGGTTGAGGGCGGTACTCCAACGCAAAGCCAGTAAGGGCACACGCAGTTCGCGGCGCAGATGCAGAGAACTGTTGCAACGGCTGTCTGGCAAGGAAAGACGCTTTCAAACGTGGGTCAATCATCGCATCTCCAAAGCTATTGTCTCTAAGGCAAAAGCTACCAACAGCGCTATCGCTCTGGAAGACCTGACAGGGATCCGGGAAAGGGTCAATCAACAGCCACGCAGCAAAGCTGAACGGCGCAGGGCCAACAGTTGGGCGTTCTACCAGCTGAGGCAGTTTCTGGAATACAAGGCTCTGCGTGCAGGGGTTACCTTGATTCTGGTGCCGCCTGCCTACACGTCGCAGACCTGCCACCGGTGTTTGCACGTCCATCCCGATCCTACGCAATCCTATCGCAGTGGGAAGCAGTTCAAGTGTGGGCACTGTGGATGGGAAGGGGATGCGGACTGGAATGGGGCCAACATGATTGCCAAGCTTGGGGCTGTCGTAAACCAGCCTAGAGGCCCGTGGTTGGCTTGCCAACTGCAGGGCTACCGAAACCCGCCCTGTACTGCGAAGCAGTCAGGGTCGGGTAGTTTACGTTTTTTCCATCGGTTAAGGCAGGGATCCCTTGCCGGCAGATCGAGTCTTGGCTGGCAGGAGTATTGTGGGTGGAGAAGCGTTTGCAGAAGGATTGTCGATGAGCTACGACGCGGTGGTGATTGGGGCCGGGCACAACGGGCTGGTGAGCGCTTGCTATTTGGCCAAGGCCGGGCAAAAAGTGCTGGTGCTGGAGCGCTATCACACCGTTGGTGGGGCTGCCATTACAGAAGAAATTCACCCGGGCTTTCGCGTGTCGGTGGCTTCCTATTCCTGTAGTTTGCTGCGACCGGAGATCATTCGCGATCTGCGCCTGCCGGACTATGGCTTTGAGGTCTACGCCAAGCAACCTTCCTACTTCATGCCTTTCCCGGATGGGCAGCACCTCTTCCTGTATGCCGATAACCGTGCCAAGAGCAAGGCGGAAATTGCCAAGTTTTCTCGCAAAGATGCGGAAGCCTACGACCGCTGGGAGGAGTTTTGGGATCGGGTGAACGAGGTGGTGGAGCCAACCTTAATGCAGCCGCCGATTTCACTGGGGCAACTGGCGGATCGCTTTGCAGCTGCTGGCTATGAAGACGATTTCCGCCGCATCATGCTCCTCTCGACCACCGATCTCTTGGATGAGTTCTTCGAGTCGGAGCAAGTCAAGGCGGCGATGGCTCCCCAATCTTTGATCGGCACCTCTGCCGGGCCGATGACTCCGGGTACGCCCTACATTTGGCTAGTCCATGCGGTAGGTCGGGCTATTGGCTCGCGTGGGGTCTGGGGCTATGTGCGCGGTGGGATGGGATCCATTACCCAAGCGATGGCCAAGGCAGCTCTGGACTTAGGGGTGGAGATCCGCACGTCTGCTCCAGTGGCGGAGATCTTGATGGAGAGTGGGCAGGCCGCTGGGGTTATCCTCGAATCGGGGGAAACCGTGCGGGCGCGGGCGGTTCTCTCCAATGCCCATCCCCAAATCACCTTTTTGCGACTCTGCTCCTCTTTGCCCCCAGACTTGCGTGACCGGCTAGAACGGCACTACCGCACCTCAGGCCCGGTGTACAAGCTCAACTTGGCCCTGGAGGAACTGCCCCGCTACACGGCGGCCCCTGCTGAAGTGCCCCCAGAAGTGGTCAGTTCCGCCACGGTAGACATTGCTCCCTCGGTGGCCTATCTGGAGCGGGCTTGGGATGACTGCAAGTACGGGATCCCTTCCCGGGATCCGTTTATCGAGATCTACAGCCAATCCCCCACCGACCCGACGATGGCTCCCCCAGGCAAGCACATTCTCTCCTGCTTCTGCCAGTTTGTGCCTTACCAACCCAAAGGGCGAGACTGGAACGATGGCCTGCGGGAAGAATTTGCCGATCGGGTAATCGACAAAATTGCCCAATTTGCCCCCAACATTAAAAACGCCGTGATCGCACGGCAGATGTTGTCGCCCGTGGATCTGGAGGCCCGCTTCGGCCTTGTGGGGGGCAGCATTTTTCACGGGGAAATGACGCCGGATCAAAGCTACAACCTGCGGCCCATCTCCGGCCTGGCCGACTATCGCTCCCCCATTCCCGGCCTTTACCTCTGCGGTTCAGGAGCGCACCCAGGAGGCGGAGTGACCGGGATCCCTGGCCACAACTGCGCACAGGTGGTGCTCAGCGATCTACCCAAGCTCTGACCGACGAAAAGGCCAAGCCAGAGCGGATCCCTGCTCTGGGATCAAACGGGTTGCCTGGGTTACAGCCGCACCTCAGTTCCCTCAAAGAACCCACGGATGATCAAAATGGCCCCTTCCCGGCTAGCAGGACTTCCTGGTTCATCTTCCGTCCCACCTTCAATGTTGCCGGTGGGGAACTCTTGTTCCAGGAACCACTGGCCGGAAATGCGCTCAGCAGAGGTCGTTGAATCGAAGACAAGGTTCAGATTTCCTCTTTGTGTTCCCCCACCAATATCAAGCCGGTTAAACGGCCCCGCTAATTGTGCTCCGGCCAGGGTGCGGAAGACGAAATCTCCTGTGGTGGGCACAATGCCCTGAAGGATAACGGGCTCAGGGTTGGTTCCTTCCACAGGCGAGCCGGGCAGGGTACCTGTAGAGCGCTCTGTGCGCAATGAGAAAAAGTAATCAAAGGCTGTTGGGGCACCCGGACGATCAGGAACCGGCAATTGCGGTATCGGTGTGGGGAAAGGTCGCGGTGGAGGGCTAACCTGGACGAAGTTGAGGACTGTGCTGACATTGGCCGGGTCAAACTCTGCCTGCACCCGACCGTTCAGTAAGCGGCGGATGCGAACCAACTGATTGGGCAAGATGTTTGGACGAGTGGGATCCGGAGCGAACAGTACCGACTGCGTACCCACCTGGGCAGGACGATAGACAATCTCCGCTTGGTTGGGCCGGAAGTTCAGGCGGGCAAAGAGAGCCAAGGCGTCCTCGGGAGTGCCATCGCCCGCAACCCCCCGCTGGCGCACCACAAAGCTGGCGGAGAAACTACCTGTCTGGAGAATGGCAGATACTCCTTCTGTTGGGTTCACGAAGCTTCCTGCTAGCGGGTTGCCACCTGGGCCAGGATCTTCATAGAGTACCCCCGTGGTGCGGACAATGAGAGAAGAATCTCCCTCTAGGACAACTTGGTTGCCATTCCTATTCACCAAGATTCGGCGCACGGTGAGAGTCAAGACAGTACCTTCCCTGGCGGCTCTAAAGGTTGTGTTCACTCGAATGCGCTGATCATTGGGGTTTGTCGAAATTGCAACCAGCCCGGCGATATTAAATTGCGTAGATAGCCTGCCGTCATTAGGGCCGAAGGCAATAAGATTCACCAGCGGTGTGGTTTGCCCAATTTGGATGGCCAGGGTGCTGGAGCGAAGGGTGGAGTCAATCGTCAAGTCACTGGCTGGAATCTCGTTCACAGGCAAGATGCGGGCTTCAACATTGGCGATGCGAGCTTCACCACTTCCCTGGAAGGGGTTGGTACGCACAGGGATCCCGTTGTCAAACCTCGGATTGACATAGTCCAAGCGGAGGCTGGTGGTCTCCAGCACCGAGCCGGGGGTAAAGCGATACTCTTGGGCCGAGACAAAGGCAGCCGGATCCACCTGGACGGGCCCAGGCAAGGTCGGAGACTCATTAACTTCTCCGCAGCCGCCTAGCAGCAAGACTCCACACAAAACCGCCAACGAGCGACCTTTGAAGTTCATACGGCACTTCCTCACACACCTTAAATCTGGGCAAATCCACACACAAAATGGGGAGAAGGCACCCAACCCCTAACGCTACAGGTAAGCTGGCCGCCCCTGCTCGAGGCTATGATACCCCATATCTAGGGGATGGGCCATTTCCAGAACAATTTCTTGCATTTGCTCTGCCGCTCGCTTGACAACGCTCTAGGATGCAGTAGAACTAACAGCAGGCATCCCCCCTTGAAATTGTGCAGATGCATAAGACTTGAGCAAGCTCGGTGGATCCCCGCTGGACGCTGCCTAAGACGTTTGCTGTGGTGTGAGTGAGTGGAGATTTTTCGATGAGACGACGTTTTGGCTCAGCCCTTGGCCGTGGCGGCCTCTCTCTTTGGGCAACCTGTGCTTCGGTTGCGCTAATTACCGGCTGCAGTAGCGAGACCACCAGCGGGGTGCCGCCTCTACTGGCTTCTAGCGGTGCCACGCCTCCTCCTGTGGCCGTTGCCCCCACGATTGCCCCCAATCTCACGCCTATCACCTTCCGCCCTGGTCCGGATTTCGCCCCCATCACCCCGCCGCCCATCCAGCCCGACCTACCGGATCCGCCTAGCTTGCGGCCAGCTCCAGCTGGGGAGTTTAATCTTTTGCTGCTTTCTGGCATTCCGCCAGTGGGATCCGCCTTTGTAACTATCACCTTGCGCGGCTTGCTTGCTCCAGGAGTGATCAGGAGCGTAGAGGTTCAGTTTTTTAACATCAGTCGCGGCACGGATATTACCAGCATCTTTTTGCCGACGGCAATTGAGCAGTTTAGAAATACGCTGATAGGCAGAGGCAATAGCTACGACGACCGAATCAACGGGATCACGCTTACCAACGGCTTCACCTTCCCGGCGGCTCTAGCCGCCTACAACACCAACGTTGCTGCGGGAGAAAGGGTTTTGGTAATCGTGGTCATTCGAGATTCATTTGGTCAAGCTCTGAGGCTGGAAGCGCGCGCCCAAGCCCCCTAAGCTGGAGCTGAGTAAGGCTGTTTGGGTTTGTGCCACGAGAGAGTTGAATGGCAGGAGGATGAGGGAATGAAAACGGGAAAAGTAGCTGGGGTTTTGGCTTGCCTGTGTTTGGGCTTGTTAACAGCTTGTCAACAAACTAAAGAGGGGAATCCAATCAGCTCGCTGCCAGGGCCAATCATCCCTGTGCAAAACCCGAATACAGAACCCGGAGGAACGGGGGTAGGGCTGCCATCCACTCCTCCGATTGGATCTGTTCCCACCACCCAGCCCAGCCCTCTTGTGCCCTCTCCTGTGTCGGCGCCGACGATCCCGCCCCTGCCCAGCCCGAACCCCTCTCCCAGCATCGTTGGCCTGCCTCCAGGCCCCCTGGCGACGTTTACCAAGAGCTTCAGTCCTTCCACAACCTCACCAAACGCTCCCGTAACCCTAAGCTTCACAATCACCAACAACTCTGGCATCCAACTGACTGGCCTCAACTTTGCAGACAACCTGCCTACAGGGTTGTTTGTTGCCAATCCGCCCAACTCCACCAATGCCTGTGGTGGATCATTTGCTCCGACTTCAGGCGCGGCCCTAATCACTCTAAGCGGTGGAACACTGGCTGCCAATGCAACTTGTACAGTTACTGTTCAGGTTGTTGCTGCAGGCACAGGTACCTATACTAACCCTGCCGTAACTCTGACCAGTAACCAGGCTCCTGCTGTTCAAAGCACACCTGTTAATCTGTCAGTGATCTCGGTTCCTGCTCCAACGTTCAATAAGCAGTTTGTTCCTAACTCGACTCAAAACGGCAACGTCGTGGCTGTTGTCTTCACAATTACGAACACTGCAACTGTTCCCATAACCGGCCTCAGTTTCATCGACACTTTGCCCACAGGGTTACAAATTACGAGTCCAGCAGTTACCTCAAACACCTGCAGTGGTATGCTTACCCCTGGGACCACGATTTCTCTCATGAACGGAAGCCTAGCAGCAGGCACCTCCTGCGTAGTTTCTGTATTGGTCGAACAAACGATGCCCATGCCTGCGATCTACACCAATCCACCTGTTACTCTCTTGAGCAATGGCGCGCCGCCAGCGACTTCTAGTGCAGCTACTGTAACTTTCTTTTAATTAGAGTTCTTACCCTTGACCCAAGTAAAAGTGAGGCAGATGGGTCAAGCTGTGAGCATTCCTATGCTGCTCAGCAGAGCTTGGGGGGAGAGGCCAACCCTGTAGGCTGCCGCAGTTTGGCAGCCTCTCAGTCTCTGCACTCAAGAGTCAAAGGGATCCAGCTTTGCGCAAAAGATTATCTGGGATATTAAGCTGTTGTGCTGTTCAAGCCGGCTGCCCAATCCAGCAGGCGATTCACTTCTTCCGGGGTTTTGGCTTCCGAGTACAGCCGCAGCAGAGGCTCGGTGCCGCTGCCGCGAATCATCACCCAACTGCCGTTGGCGAGGGTGAATTTGTGGCCATCTTTGTCGAAATGTTTGATCACCTGCTGCCCCAAAATCTCAAGCGGGGGATCCTTTTGCAGCCGCTGGAAGAGCTGGGTTTGTTGATTTTGATCGGCGAGGTGGAGATCGCGGCGCAGGTAAACAGAGGTGAACCCTTCCCGTTCCTGCAAAGCTCGGTAAAGGGCGCTGAGATCTTGGCCGGTTTCCGTAACCGCTTCGATGAGATACAGGGCCGAAAGCAGGGCATCCCGCTCGGGAATGTGGCCCAGGTAGCCGATGCCGCCCGATTCTTCTCCGCCCAACAGCACCTGGGTGCTCATCATGCGCTCGGCGATGTACTTAAAGCCCACCGGCATTTCCGTAACCGGCAGGCCGTAGTGCTCCGCAACTTTAACAAACAGTTCGGAGCCGCTGATGGTTTTGACAATCTCGCCCCGCAAGCCGCGTCGCCCGGCCAGGTGGTCGATCAAGATGGGGATCAGGATCTGGGGGCTGAGGAAATGGCCCTGCCCATCCAGGGCGGCAATGCGGTCGGCATCTCCATCAAAGACCAGGCCCATTTTCAAGGGGGCCGGATCCGCTGCGATGATCTGAGCGGAAGCCTGCAGGTTTTGCGGCAAAGGCTCAGGGGGAAATCCCCCAAATAAGGGATCCCGGTGGGCCTGCAATTCAATCACCTTCTCCCCCAGTAGGCGCTTGAGGCCACCGGCGCCAGAGCCAAACATGACATCCACCCAGATCTTGGCCGGGGATCCCTTGAGCTTTTCCAGATCCACAAAGCGGCTGAGCTGAGCCAGGTAGCCGGGCCAGGGATCCCAGGTGTGGATGGGGGCCTTGTGGGATCCAAGAGGTTGCAGGTGGCGCATATCCTGCTCGATGGCGGCGGTAACTTCCGGCGGCACGGAGCCACCAAATCCTCCCTTGACCTTGAGGCCGGAATAGTGGGGGGGGTTGTGGCTGGCGGTGATCACCAAAGCGCCGTGGCAGCCCCGCTCCTTGGCACCCCAGCTAAAGGCCGGCGTTGGGGCCACACAGGTGGAGAGATAGACCGGGATCCCCAATCGGGCCACCACTTCGGCAGCGTGGGCGGCAAAGCGCTCCGAGAGAAAGCGGTTGTCGTAGCCAATCAGGATCCCTTCGCCGGGGTAGGTGCGGGCCAACACTTGGGCGCTGGCCTGGGCGGCAAGGGCCAAGTTTTGGAAAGTAAAGGCATCGGCAATCACGGCTCGCCAGCCGTCGGTGCCAAAGCGGATGGGGGGGGTGGGCATGGCTTGATGTATCGGATCCCGTCGCATCAACTCATAGCATGATGCCAAGGTCAATGGTTTCAAGGAGGACGAAAAAGCGGTTGATCTGCGGTTTCTCAGCCCACTCTCAGGCAAAATGGGCTGCATTCTCAGCTGGAGCGGGGGTAATAAGAGAGGAGTTTCTCTTGCAGGGTTCATCAATCCAGCTCCCAGCCTGACGGCCCAAGGTATCTGCGAGGGAGTTCCTCCGCGTATTTACGTGGGTACAGTTCTGCAAGTTGTGGTGCCAAGATGTTCAGCCTACTCCTTCTGCTGACCTTGATTGGGGTGATCTTCTTCACCCGGCGGCTACAGCAACTCCTGCACAACATTCCGCAGCGCTACTGGCTCTCTCTGGGTGGAGGGATTTCTCTGGCCTATGTGTTCACGGCTTTTTTGGCGGAAGTGACGGAGCTGCAACAACACTTGATGCCCCTAGAAGTGCCTGTGTTGGGCTATTTGATTGAACACATTCATCTGCTCATGTTGCTGGGCATTGTTACGGTATATGGGTTGGAGGGGCTGGCCCAATCTTCCAAGCAAGAGGCATTGCTGCATCCAAGGATATTTTCCGTTCACATTGGTTTCTTTACGCTCTACAGCGTAATTCTGGGTTATTTGCTAAGACACACGGTGCAAGAATGGCTCAGTTGCCTGTTGCTGACCATCGCTTTGGCTATCCACCTCAGCATCGTCTGTAAAGATCTATTTGAGCATCATCCCCACTTATTTCAGCACCAAGGGCGTTGGCTGTTGATCGGATCCCTTTTTGTCGGTTGGCTGATGGGGCAAAGGGCCATTTTGCCGGAGATAGCCTTAGCCGCCAGCATTGCCTTTGTAGCGGGGGTTTTAATCTTTCAAGTGCTGAAGCACGAGCTACCCGAAACCGAAGGGCACTTTGGGGCATTTTTGGCGGGTGTTGTCGGTTTTGGTAGCTTGCTGGTGGCCATTTCGGCCATTCGGGCCTGGGAGTGAGTTCTACGGGTAAACCCAGCGTATCAGTAGCAATCACTGGGATCCCTCTCTGAAATTCTGCGGATTTTGAGTGGAGATTACCTTTTCTGAATCTTCGCTTAACAAAAAGTTAACTCTAGCCTGCTATTTTCTATCTGTTCCTTGAAGAAACACTGAGCCCTCATTGAGGAGTCAATAGACACTATGATGAAAACTTTCTTGGCAGGCCGTCGCTCTTTGCTCGTGGGGCTAGTTGCCACCGTGGCCGGTGCTTCTGTAGCCCTGTCTGGACTGGTGCATGCCCAGGCCAAAGATTGCCCCCGTCCGCCGGAGATGGATGTGCGCTTCTGCGACCGCGATGGCGATTTGATTGCCGATGTGCCGGAAGATCCGAACGAGTGGATCAATCCGGATACCCTGATCTTTGCCTACACCCCCGTTGAGGATCCCTCAGTTTACAAGAACGTTTGGGCTGAGTTTCTCGATCACTTGGCAGAGGTAACCGGCAAGAAGGTGGAATACTTCCCAGTGCAGTCCAATGCTGCTCAGTTGGAAGCGATGCGGGCGGGCCGTTTGCATGTGACCGGCTTTAACACCGGCTCTGTCCCTTTGGCGGTGAATGCGGTGGGCTTCCGTCCTTTTGCTATGATGGCCAGCTTGGATGGCAGCTTCGGCTACGAAATGGAGATCATCGTTCCTGCCGATAGCGATATCCAATCCATCGAAGATCTGCGCGGTCGGCAATTGGCTTTCACTAGCGAAACCTCCAACTCTGGCTTTAAGGCTCCTTCGGCGCTGCTGAAAGGGGAATTTGGCATGGAGCCCGGGGTTGACTACCAAACTGTCTTCTCAGGCAACCACGAGAACTCTATCTTGGGTGTGTTTAACGGTGACTACGAGGCGGCGGCTATTGCCAACTCCGTGATGACCCGCATGGCCAAGCGGGGCACGATTGATCCCAGCAAAATTCGCACCATCTACAAATCTCAAACTTTCCCCACCACAGCCTATGGAGTTGTCTACAACCTCCACCCAGAAGTGGCGGAAAAAGTGAAAGAGGCTTTCTTCACCTTTAAGTGGGAAGGCACCAAGCTAGCGGAAGAGTTTGGCAAGAGTGGTGGGGAGCAGTTCATTACCATCACTTACAAAGAGTATTGGGAAGTGATCCGCACTATTGATAAAGCCAGCGGCGTGGAGTACAAGCTCTAAATCCTCTCCAGCAGATCTTTCACTTATGGGATCCCTTCTCGATCGGGGATCCCTTTTTGTTGTCCTGCAACAGTCAGGATCGAGCCGGACAGTATCATCGTTGCAGACCTATCCTGCAGATCCCAGCATCCTGATCCCCCATGGCCCTGTTCACCCTCAACTCCGTTCGCAAAGATTTTGGCATCAAGGAACTCCTGAGGAATGCCAGTTTCAGCCTAGAAGAAGGCGATAAAGTCGGCATCATCGGCACCAACGGTTCCGGAAAATCCACACTGCTCAAGATGATCGCTGGCCTAGAACCCATCGATGGGGGCGACCTCTGGGTCAGTTCTGGGGCGAGGATAATCTACCTACCCCAACAGCCAGAGATGGATCCCGAGCATACGGTGCTGGAGCAGGTGTTTGCGGCTGCCGGAGAAAAAATGCGCTTGATCCGAGCCTACGAGGAGCTTTCCCATCGCTTGGCCCATCAAGGTGGGGATCCCAGTCTGTTATCCCAGTTGGCCAGTATTAGCGAGCGTATCGAGGTGGAATCCGCTTGGGATCTGGAAACCCAGGCCAAAACCATTCTCAGCCGTTTGGGCATTGCAGACTTTCAGGCCCGCGTTGGCGATTTGTCGGGGGGATACCGTAAGCGGATTGCCATTGCGTCAGCCCTCTTGGCAGAGCCAGATGCTCTACTGATGGATGAGCCCACCAACCACTTGGATGCCGAATCGGTGGAATGGTTGCAAGATTATTTGAATCGTTTTGCTGGGGCAGTGCTGCTGATCACCCACGACCGCTATTTTTTGGATCGGGTTACCCAGCGCATTCTGGAAATTGATCGCGGCGATCTGTATGCCTACAGCGGCAACTACTCTTACTACCTGGAGAAAAAAGCGGCTGCTGAAGCGGTCGAAAAGGGATCCCAACGCAAGTATGCCAATCTCTTACGGCGGGAATTGGAATGGCTCAAACGAGGCGCCAAAGCCCGCAGCACCAAGCAAAAAGCCCGCAAACAGCGCATCGAAGACCTACAAAATCAAGAATTCAAGCAAGCTCTGGGACAAGTGGATATTGCGACCGCCGGGCGTCGCATCGGCAAAAAGGTGATCGAGCTAGAAGGGATCCACAAATCCTACGGCGACCAACTCCTCATTCAAGACTTTACCTATACCTTTGCCCCCGATGATCGGGTGGGCATTATTGGCCCCAATGAGGCGGGAAAATCGACTTTGATGAATATCATCATCGGCAAATTGGCTCCAGATGCGGGCCGAGTGGAGATTGGCCCCACCATCCACATTGGCTACTTCGACCAACACTCTGACGATCTCAGCCTCAACCCCGACCAACGGGTGATCGAGTACCTCAAAGAAGTGGCAGAGCTGGTGAAAACTGCCGATGGGGAGACGATCACCGCATCGCAAATGTTGGAGCGCTTTCTCTTTCCCCCCAATCAACAATATGCCCCACTCCACTTCCGGTGGTGAGCGCCGCCGCTTGTTTTTGTTGAGGGTGTTGATGCAAGCGCCGAATGTGTTGATTTTGGATGAGCCCACCAATGATCTGGATGTGCAAACCTTGGCAGTATTGGAAGACTATCTGGAAGAATTCAATGGTTGTGTGATCGTGGTGTCTCATGACCGCTATTTTTTGGATCGCACCGTGAATCGCATCTTCGCCTTTGAGGGATCCGGCCAAATCCGGCAATATCCTGGCAACTATTCTGTTTATCTGGAGCATAAGCAGCGCCAAGAGAGTGAGATCAAATCCGCCCGCCCTGAGTCTGTCCCTCTCATTCCCCAGCCTGAAAAAGAGCTTGATAGGATCCCACAAAGCAGAAAACTCTCCTTCAAAGAAAAACGGGAATATGAGCAGCTTAAAAGCCAAATTCCGCAGATGGAGGCAGAAAAAGCTGAAATTGAGCAGATCCTTTATCACAACCCTCCCAGCGGCTACAGCGAAGTGCAAAAGTTAGCCCAGAAACTGGCAGACTTAACCGCCGCCATCGACTCCGGGACCGCCCGTTGGCTAGAATTGGCCGAGCGCCACCTCAACTAGCGTCGAGCCTGCTTCCAGCATCTCTTCTGTCGAATTTGCAACAGCATCTGGGCAACAATCGTCAAAACCGGCAGCTCGATCAGGGGGCCGATCACCAAAGCCAGAAGGATCAACGGACGCTGCGGAAAAGCAGAAGCAGCAATGGCCAAAGCAAGCGGAGAATTGCGAGCCAAGGTTGTACAGGTCAAACAGACCCACTCCTCATAAGCCAAACCCAGCCAGCGGCTGACCTGGTAAGCCAAGAGGAAGTTGACGGCGAAAAAAACCAGAATGGGAGGCAGAAGCTTGAAAAGTAGGGCTGGATTCTCAGCGAGAATGCTTCCTTCAGTGGCAAAAATAAAAACTATCGCTAGATTCAAAGCCACAATCTGCATGATGCTAATCCGGTCTTGATAGCTTTCAAGGGATCCCCTCTCTCCACGTTCCGTTTTGATTTGCCGAATGGAGTATTGTGTGAGTGCTGCTGCCAGCAAAGGCAAGAAAAGGATCCAAAACAAGCCTGACAATAAAATTTCAACATTTAATTCGACTAAATCTCCTGCCAAAAGCAAAAGATAAACTGGCAAAAGCAAAACTTGCAGAACCAAATTAACAGGCAACAGGGCCGTTGCTAAAACCACATTTCCACCCGCTATCCCTGTAAAAACCAAATACCAATCCGTACAAGGAGTTACCATCAACATGAGCAGGCCAACCCACAAATCTGGCAGATCCGATAAAAAAACAGCCCCCAATCCCCAGGCAAAAATCGGAGTCCACAGAAAGTTGATCGACAAACTGGCCAACGCCACTGCCAATACAGCTTTAGAAGCGCGATTAACCTGCTCAAGTTTCTGAAAAAAAACCTTTCCCCCAGATGCGAGTGGAATGCCCAGGAAAGTGAGATAAAGCAGCAAAGCCAACAGAGGTTGTACCCAGCCTCTTAAGATTTGGACAGAGTTTGGCCATCCTGTGAGGGCCAGACCCACGCCGATCGATACCACAACGAGCAAAGGTTGAGCTCTTTCAGAGAAACGCATGGATACAACTCGATGGATAGTGAGCAGCATTTCCAGTCTCTCAGCCCCTGTCAGTGTGGGATCCCACCTCGCAAGAACCAGAGAAGCGGCTAGAGTAACCTGGAAAGCGTTCCGCTCCTGTGTGCCATGACTCAGCAACTGACTCTCGACGGACTGGGATCCGAATCGAACGGGGGGCCGCGTCAAGGGCGGGTGATTGCCACCGATTTGCAGGGGGAGATGCAGCGCTCCTACCTGGAATACGCCATGAGCGTGATTGTCGGGCGGGCCTTGCCAGATGTCCGGGATGGCTTAAAGCCGGTGCACCGCCGCATTCTCTATGCCATGCACGAGTTGGGCCTGACGCCGGATCGCCCCTACCGCAAATGCGCACGGGTGGTGGGGGATGTGCTGGGGAAATATCACCCCCACGGGGATCAGGCAGTTTATGACGCGCTGGTGCGCATGGCACAAGACTTTTCCAGCCGCTATCCCCTGGTGGCGGGACACGGCAACTTCGGCTCTGTGGATGATGACCCGCCGGCGGCTATGCGCTACACGGAGTGCCGGCTGGCGGAGCTGAGCCACACAGCGCTTCTGGAGCAGGTGTCGGAAGAGATCGTCGATTTCATGCCCAATTTCGACGGATCCCAGGCGGAGCCCACCGTTCTTCCGGCCCGCTTGCCCATTTTGCTGCTCAACGGCTCTGCCGGCATTGCTGTGGGCATGGCCACCAATATCCCACCCCACAACCTGGGGGAAGTGGTGGATGGCCTGTTGGCTTTGATCGACCATCCCGACCTCAGCCCTGAGGAACTGTTGCGCTGGATCCCAGGGCCGGATTTTCCCACCGGCGGCCAAATCTTAGACACCCAAGGGATCCGCGAAGCCTACCTCACCGGGCGCGGTTCCATCACCCTGCGGGGGGTAGCCCGATTTGAGGAGATCCAGCCGGGCAAAGGACGCCACCGGCGGCCTGCTCTGGTGATCACTGAATTTCCCTACCAGGTGAACAAAGCCGCCTGGATCGAAAAAGTGGCCGAGCTGGCCAACCAAGACCGCATCAGCGGCATCGCCGATCTGCGCGATGAGTCGGATCGCAGCGGCATTCGCGTGGTGGTGGAGCTGAAGCGAGAGGCCAACCCACAGGCGGTTTTGCAGCAGTTGTATAAGCTCACCCCTTTGCAAAGCAACTTTGGAGCCATCCTGCTGGCTTTGGTGAACGGGGAACCGCGGCAGCTGAGCCTCAAAGAGATCCTGCAGCACTTTTTGCAATTTCGCGAGGCCACCCTCAACCGGATGTTCCGTGCCGAGTTGCAGCAGGTGCAGCGCAAGGCGGAAGAGGTGGCAGGAATGTTGCTGGCGTTGGCGGATCTGGAGGGGGTGATCGAGCTGCTGCGGCAAGCGCCCGATGGCACCACGGCCAAAGCCCAATTGCAAACTCGCCTGGGCTGTACCCCCCAGCAGGCAGAGACGATTTTGGCCATGCCTCTGCGTCGCCTGACGGGATTGGAGCGGGAACGGCTGCACCAGGAACATGCCCAGTTGCAGGCCCGCATCGAAGAACTGCAGGGGCTACTCAGCGACCGCCGCAAGCTCTTGAACTACCTGAAAAAAGAGCTGCGCCACTTGAAGAAAATCTTCGGGGATCCCCGGCGCACCCAGATCCTCTCGGCCTCGGAGCTGGAAGCGGAAGTGGCCCAAATCCCCAGCGGCGAAGAGACGGAAGAGACCCACTTCTTGCTGCAATTCACCCGCAAGGGCTATGTGCGCCGCCTGCCTCTGCCTGGCCGTCGCTCCCGCAGCAACCCCGCGCAACGGGAACTGGGGGAAGATGTGCTGGTCGGCCTGGAATGCGTCACGCTGGAGCAGGAAATCTTGGTGCTCACCGCCGGCGGCAAGGCTTTTACCGTGCCCATCGCAGGGATCCCCCTCAGCACTGGGTCCTCACGGGGGGTGCCTCTGGTTACCCTTCTCCCCAACCCCGAGCCGATGGTTGCCACCTTCACGTTGGCTCCGGATCCGGGCAAGGCAAGTTTGGTGGTGCTCAGCCGGCAGGGGCGGATCAAGCGGCTGGCCCTGGCAGAGTTGATGGGCCTTACCCAACGGGGATCCACCGTCCTCAAGCTAAAAGAGGGAGATGAGCTGGGCTGGGCAGCCCTTTGGGATCCCGGCTGCCAAGGCTACAGCGTTGCTCTGGCGACTTCAGGGGGACGGGTGCTGCGGCTGGCTGCCGAAGGGATCCCTTTGATGGGTCGAGCGGCTATGGGATCGCCGGCCCTGCGTTTGGGGCGCGCCGAGCGAATAGTTGGTATGGCGCTGCTGCCCCCGCAAGGGATCCTGGTTCTGGCCAGCCGGTTGGGCCACCTGAAGCGCTTGCCCCTGAGCGAGATCCCCATCTTGGAGCGGAGTCCGGTGGGCGCGCCGGCCTTTCACTTCTCCGACCGAGGGGATGTGCTGGTGGGCTTGGTGGGTCTCCCCCCCGAGCTGGAGAGGCATTCCCATCTGCAACTGGATGTGATCACGGAGTCTGAACAGGTGTACTCCTTCTCTCCTGCCGAGATCCCGCTGCAAAGCCGCTCCGGGGGCGGATCCCTCCTGGTCAAAGGGGAGCGGGTCAGGGAGTTGCGCCTGTTCTGGCCGCAGTGGCTGCCGGAAGGCGATGTGGGATAGCTCTTGGGGGAGCAGAAGATCCCTAGGACGAAGAGCCTTCCCCAGGCGAGGCCGAATCGGTCGGCGGGGAGCCGGGATCCGTCTCCGGCACTTCGGGATGGCGAACGGGCTTGGGTAGGGTGCCACCTGACCTGATAACCAAACAGCGCACGGTTTGGTGCAGCTCCTCCAGCAAAATGCTGATGGCAGAGCGGAAGTCTCGGTGGTCATCTCGCATTTGCTCCAGCATGGCGCGGATGACTTCCTGACAATCCTTCAGGATGTGCTGCTGCTGGGCAACAATCTGCACCAGTTCGCTTTGTTCCTTGAGCAGCTCCCGCAGACAGGAGCGCAGCTCTTCCACATGGCTCTGCCAAAGGGCCTGTCCTTCCCGCAGCTCCATCACGCTGGTGCGCAAATCGGCGGTCGAGTCTCTTAGGGCTTCGCTGTGGCGGCGCTCGGCTTCCAGTTGCTTTTGCTGCTCCTGCTGCTGCTGCCGCAGCTCAGAGTTGGCCTTGAGGTTGGCTTCCGCTGCCCTGAGCAATTGAGCCAATCGAACCTCAGTAACAACCCAACGCTCTTCCGGGGAGAGAGATCGACCTCGGCCAACTCGCCTGCAGAAGTACTTCACAGTCGCTGCACCCTATACACAACTCTCTACTTTAAATCAAAGCACCATAGGACTTCAGCCCAAGCAGAGACCTGTCTATCGGGCTTTGTCCCGGCTGTTTTCTGGGTTTACCCAATGTAGCCATGATAGCGGATGCCGAATCCAGAAGTTCGGAAGACGGAGCTGCCCCTCTCCAGGGATCCCAGTCGTTCTTCTAGGATGGTGGAGAGTTTGGATAAAAGAAACCATGCCTTCACTTGCAAATCAGGTGGTGCTGATTACCGGCGCCTCTGCTGGAATTGGGGAAGCCGTCGCTCTGGAGGCGGCCAAACGCGGGGCTCGCTTGGTGCTGGCGGCCCGCCGGGAAGGGCTGCTGCGAAACGTCAAAGACTTGGTGGAGAGTCGGGGAGCGGAGGCGCTGGTGGTGCCCACCGACATGGCCGATACGGCCCAGGTGGAGGCGCTGGCCCAAAAGGCTCTGGATCACTTTGGCCGGGTGGATATCCTGGTGAACAACGCCGGCTATGGCCAGATGGGGCCGGTGGAAGAGGTGGATGTGGCGGCCATGCGGCGCCAGTTTGAGGTGAATGTATTTGGCTTGCACGCCCTCACCCGTGCCCTCTTGCCCCAAATGCGGGAACGGGGCAGTGGCCGCATCCTCAACCTCAGCTCGGTGGCCGGCCAGCTGTCCATGCCTTTCAGCGGCGTTTACAACGCAACCAAGTTTGCTGTCGAAGCCCTCAGCGACGCCCTGCGGGTGGAAGTGGCCCCCTTCGGCATCAAGGTTATCTTGATCGAGCCGGGGCCGGTAGCCACCGAGTTTGGCCGCGTGGCGGAAGAAACCTTTGCTGCCGTTGTCAACCCCAACGGCCCCTACAAGGCGATCTTGGACAAGACCGCCGAGCTGGCCAGCTCGTTCAGCAAAATGGCCTGGCCGGTGGAAAAAGTGGTGGAGCCGATCTTGAGGGCGATGACCGATCCTCACCCTTCCGACCGCTACACCGCTTTCACGGGGGGTAAGGTGGCGTTGGGGCTGATGCGGCTCATGCCCGCTGCTCTGGCTGACTCCATGTGGCGGCGCGTCTATGGGCTGGATGGTCTGGGATCCCCCGGCTCGGCCTAACTGCAGGCTGGTGGCGGGCATCGGATGGGGCAGGGATCCCTCAGGAGCTCATCCTTGCGGGGGTAGGGTTGTGCCTTCCAGGAGGGACAGGTTAAGTTTGTTAAAGGACTTTTAATAACCGAGCGTTCTCTTCCCTATGAACAAGCCTCTATCTCCCCAGCGCTGGCTGATCGCCCTCCTGCTGGGCTTTTGTCTCTGGCAGGGATCCGGCCTGGTGCTGCAGCCTGCACCCGCCCATGCAGCTTTGGCCTCGGCCCTCACCTACGATCGCTTTTTGCGCTACGTCGAGGAGGGGCGGGTTACGGATGTGCGCCTCACGGACAACAATCTGGTAGCTGAAGTTACGGCTGTGGATCCCCAGACCCAGCATTCCACCCGCTACCGAGTGAACCTGCTGCCCAACACCGTACCGCAACTGGTGGACCGCCTCACCGAGCAGGGGATCGAAGTGGCAGTGGTACCCACCCGCAATGGCAGCGCCTTTTGGGCGCTTCTGGGCAACCTGGTGATCCCGCTGTTGCTGTTGGGAGGGTTGTTCTTTTTCCTGCGGCGTGCCGGTGCTGGAGCGGGCGGCCCTGGGCAGGCAATGAACTTCGGCAAATCGCGGGCCCGCTTTCAGATGGAAGCCAAAACCGGCGTTAAGTTCGACGATGTGGCCGGGATTGAAGAAGCCAAAGAAGAATTGCAAGAGGTGGTTACCTTCTTGAAGAAGCCGGAGCGCTTCACCGCTGTTGGGGCCAAGATCCCCAAAGGCGTGTTGTTGGTGGGGCCGCCGGGGACGGGCAAAACCCTTCTGGCCAAGGCCATTGCCGGCGAGGCAGGAGTGCCTTTCTTTAGCCTGTCCGGCTCTGAGTTTGTGGAAATGTTTGTCGGGGTGGGCGCCTCTCGCGTGCGGGATCTCTTCAAGAAGGCCAAGGAGAATGCGCCTTGCATCGTCTTCATCGACGAGATCGACGCGGTGGGCCGGCAGCGGGGGGCCGGCATCGGCGGTGGCAACGACGAACGCGAGCAAACCCTGAACCAGTTGCTCACGGAGATGGACGGCTTTGAGGGCAACACCGGCATTATCGTGATTGCCGCCACCAACCGCCCTGATGTGTTGGATGCCGCTCTCTTGCGTCCGGGGCGCTTCGACCGCCAGATTACGGTGGATCGGCCTAGCTTTAAGGGGCGCTACGAGATCTTGCGGGTGCATGCCCGCAACAAGAAGCTGGCGGAAGAGGTCAGCCTAGAGGCGATTGCCCGCCGTACCCCTGGCTTTGCCGGCGCGGATCTGGCCAACCTGCTCAATGAAGCGGCCATTTTGGCGGCCCGCCGTCAGCGCATGGCCATCACCAACCAAGACATTGAGGACGCCATTGACCGCATCACCATTGGCCTGACCAAGCCGCCGCTTCTGGACGGCAAGAGCAAGCGCCTGATCGCCTACCACGAGTGTGGCCATGCCCTGTTGATGACACTTTTGCCCCACGCGGATCCCTTGAACAAGGTGACCATCATCCCCCGTTCCGGCGGTGCAGGTGGCTTTGCCCAGCAACTGCCCAACGAGGAGCAGATCGACTCCGGCATGTACAGCCGCGCTTGGCTGCTGGATCGGGTGGTGGTGGGCTTTGGCGGTCGGGCGGCCGAAGAGATCGTCTTCGGCTACTCGGAAGTGACCACCGGAGCCAGCAACGACCTGCAGCAGAACACGAATCTGGTGCGGCAGATGGTGACCCGCTTTGGCATGTCCGAGCTGGGGCCCTTGATGTTGGATCCCCCCAACAACGAGGTATTCTTGGGCGGCGGCTGGATGAACCGCGTCGAGTACTCGGAGGATGTGGCCGCCAAGATCGACCGCCAGGTGCGGCAGATCCTGGAGAGCTGTTACCAGAAAGCCAAGCAGATTTTGCTGGAGCACCGCCCTCTGCTGGATCGATTGGCCGATACCTTGGTGGAACGGGAAACCCTGGATGGCGACGAATTCCGGGCGATTGTCTCGGAGTATGTGCCCATCCCGGAGAAGGTCGGCCTACCCAGTCCATTCCCGGAAGCGGGACGGAGTCCAAAGTTGGTCTAGGGGATCCCATCTCCATTGCCAGATAGACAACTGGGGGGGGTGTTGGGGCTGGATCCCGGCAGCTGCCCCCTTTTCCTCGCGAGTTTTGGGTTGCGTTGGGCTGTCGCATGCTCTCTTCGCTCTCTGCTTTGCCGGTTCACCTCTATCGCTGCCTGAGCTGCGGTCGGGAAGGGTTGACCCAATCACCAGGGCGGGAACAGGGATCCGCGGCGGATCGGGTTTATTGTCCCAGTTGCGGCCAGGTTTACCCCATCACCGCTTCTGGGGCTGTGGATTTTATCGGCAGCTCATCGGACCTGCATCTCACGCCGGCCCAAGCCATTGCCCATCTGCCTGGGTTTGCCTGGGGCTACGATCGCCTCTGGCGGCCCTGGGCCCTGTCGCTGCTGACGGGAGAGAGCTTTGGCAGCGAGCGGGAGAGTCAACTGCTGGCCGAGTTGGTGGGGGAGGGGGATCCCATCTTGGATTTGGGCACTGCCGGGGGGTACTGGAGCCGCTTGCTCCTGGCCAAGGATCCACAACGGACGGTGATCGGCCTGGACAATGCAGCAGGGGTATTGGCGGAAGCCGCTCAACAAGCGCAGCCCCACTGGCAGCACTACAGCCTGATGCGGGCTCGGGCTGAACAGCTTCCCCTCGCCTCTGGAACTTTTGGGGCGGTGATCAGCGGGGCCACCTTGAACGAATTGCCTTTGGATCCCTGTTTGCGGGAAATTGCCCGTGTGTTGAGACCGGGAGGAGCCTTTGTCTCGATGCACAGCCAGCAGGTCCAGGGATGGGGGCAGATGGTGCAGCAATGGCTGGAAGCCACCAGCCTTCATTTTTTCTCAGAAACCCAGCTGCGCGAGCACCTTCAACAGGTGGGGCTGCAGTTGGAGCGTTATCTCAGCTTGGGTTGGGTGGCCTTTGTGCGGGCAGTGCGCCTCTGATCTGGGCTGGGTTGAGGTGGCCATTCATTGAGTCCAGAGCGGAGCCATCACCCAAATCCAAGTCGCGTCGATCCCCAGCCCTCCTCTTCCACCGGGAGAGGGCCTGGGAGTGAGGGCGAGAGCGCAGGCTAGGGGATCCACTCCAGCCCAACGCCAAAGCTAAACTCCCGATCCAGGGTCGAGTTGCGCAGGCTATAGCGAGCAGAAAGACGAAAGGAAGGGCTAATGGCATAGGCAGCGGTGATCTCCGCCAGGGTGGCCTGTCCTTCTTCCGGCTCCTGGGGGGCAACCCAACTGTAGCTACCGGTCAAATCTGCAGCTCCGGGAGCCAAGGCCAAAACGGCAAAAGCCCCATAGCTAACTCCACTGAGGCTGCGGTTCTTTTGTTCCAAAGCCCGATACCCCAGTTGTGGCGCCAGATTAAAACGGGATCCCAGGGGGGCCAGAAAGTAACGCATTTCCGACCCGTACTGGCGCACTTCGGGATGTTCGGAAGATTGGCGATAGTCACCACTGAGGGTGAGGCGATCTCCCAGGCGCAAATCCTGCAGGCTGATTCGCCAGTGCGAAGAGGACTCAAAGCCGGCCTGCAAGCGGGTGGGCAAGACGGGCGTGTTGCGGATTTCTTCCAGGAGATTGGGCGGGTTTTGCAGCCAGCGGCGCAACACGGGGCTGTCTTCTAAAATTCGGTCATCCAAGCCCAAATCCAAAGCGGCTGAGAGGGTGGCCGGCACCGGATCTGGAATAGGGGCTTGCTGGGAATTGGCCCAAACTGGCCGCTCAGGCACCAGTCCAGCCCAGAGGAGCAGCATACCCAGGCGAAGCCCTTTGCCAGACTGTCTCACCACCTGCAACCACATTCATTGCGTCCCTACTGTAGCCGCTTTCCGAGGGATTCTCCACGCAGACGGGCAAGGCTGGAGGTGCTCCACAGCGCGGCAACAACACCTCAAAGACGGCCCAGCGACAACAGAAAGCCTAGCTGCTCCGGCTGTTGGCAACCACCCGCAAGCGCTCGACCAATTTTTGCAGTTGCCGTTCAAATTGCAGACTTTGCCGCTGTAGCTGACTGACTTTCTCACAGCTATAGAGGACGGTGGTGTGATCTTTTCCCCCAAAGTAGTCGCCAATTTTGGGCAGGCTGAGGTTGGTGTAGTGGCGCATCAAGAACATGGCAATTTGCCGTGCTTGGCTGATGTCACGCTTGCGGGAGGATCCCAGTAAACTGTCTCGGTCGATGCCGAATTCTTCACAGACCACATCGGTAATCATGTCGGCGGTGATCTCTTTCGGCTCGCTGGGGGGATTGAGGATGGGCTGAATCGTCTCTACACTCATCGGCAAGCCGGAAATGGAAACATAGGCGACGGCGCGGATCAGGGCACCTTCCAGCTCGCGGATGTTGCTGGTGTAGGTGGTGGCAATGTACTCGATCACGTCGGCGGGCAGGTTCATCCCCTCGTACTCGGCTTTCTTCTTGAGAATGGCCATGCGGGTTTCGATATCCGGCGATTGAATTTCCGCAATCAAACCCATGGAGAAACGAGAACAAAGCCGCTCCTGCAGACGCGGGATCAGATGAGGAGAGCGGTCGGCGGCCAGTACGATCTGTTTGCCGGACTCGTGCAGCGTATTAAAGGTGTGAAAAAACTCCTCTTGGGTGTACTCTTTGCCTTCGATAAATTGAACGTCGTCCACCAATAAAATATCCACATCCCGATAGTGCTCCCGGAAAGACTGCATGCTGTCTCGCCGGATGGCATCGATTAAATCGTTGGTAAACCGTTCGGTGGACACGTAGAAGACCTTGGCGCGTGAATTGGCCTCCAGTTGGTAGTGGCCAATGGCCTGCATCAGGTGGGTTTTGCCCAGCCCTACCCCGCCGCAGAGAAACAGGGGGTTGTAGGCGCGCCCAGGCTTGTCGGCCACAGCCAGAGCTGCAGCGTGAGCCATGCGGTTGTTGGGGCCAACCACAAACCGCGAGAAGGAATACTTGGGGTTGAGATCCGGCGCCCGCATGGGCAGGCTGCCGCCGACTTCCAGTCCTAGGGTGGTGGAGGCAGGTAAGCTGCCGGCTCTGCCCGATGTTGGGGAAATCGCCCTTGAAGGGGGTTCTGCCTCGACAGAAGCGTGGGGGGAAACGGAAAACTCCACCTGCAAAGGGATCCCGGCTACCCGCTGCACCACCTCGGTGATGGTGGAAGCGTAGTGCTTTTGCAGCCAGCCCCGTGCCCATTCGCTGGGGGTACAGATGGTGAGGCGGTTGTCCACCAACGATTCAGCCCGCGCCGTTTTGATCCAAGCCTCGAAGGTTGGACGGCTGAGCTGCACCTGCAGATGACACAGGGCTTCATCCCAGAGCTGATCCAGGGAAATATCCACACCACACACTCAGAGCGACACAGCAGAAGCCCAGAGGAAACAGCGGCGGCTTCCTCGACAGGAGCTTCGGGATTCCCAATTTAACTGCTCGGCGCGGGGTGGCCAATCTAGCAATTTTCCATTGAGTCTGCTAGGATTAACCACCTGTGATCAGTTGCCAGCAGGCTGAATGGCAGTCTGGTCAGCTCTGGCAGATGATCTTGGCTTCATTGGTTGGCTTCTCACCATGACTCAGCGTACCCTTCGTGGCACCAATCGCAGACGCATTCGCGTCTCTGGGTTTCGGGCCAGAATGCGAACGGCAACCGGGCGTCAGGTCTTGCGGCGACGGCGGGCCAAGGGTCGTTATCGCCTGGCGGTTTCCTAAGCCCTTTGGTCAGAGATTTGATTTGTCTTGGTTTTTTGGAGCGTTGCAGCCCAAAACTCGCTGACTTCTGGGGCAGACTCTCCTCGGTGCCCAATGTTGCCGGCTCCTCATCGATTGCGGGATCGACGAGCTTTTCAGGCGCTCTACCAGGGAGGCCAACGTCGTTCCGGTGCAGGCTTGACCCTGCTGTTTCAGCCGATGCCGGTGGGGTGTGAAGGGATCCCTAGCCAAGTGGGGCTGGTGATCGGCAGAAAGGTGAGCAAATCTGCCGTAAAACGGAATCGGCTGCGACGCCAGTTGCGAGAAATCTTGCGCCCTCTGTGCCCAAACCTGAAACCCGGATACCGGCTGCTGTTTATCTCCAAGGCAAACTTACTGACCTACCGCTGGCCGGAGCTGAGGGCGGAGGTGCATCGTCTTTTACAAAAGGCCGACCTGCTCGTCGGCACAGATGTAGACTCAACAGGTGCAGACTCAGATGCCAAGCCGTCCTAAGAAACTTGAGCTGCACAGGTTTTTGCTACCCATGCTAGCCTGTTGCCATCATCTGCCGGTGGTCACGCTAGATATGGGGTGTCATGTACGTCAAGCGGATTGAGCTGACCCGATTTAAGTCCTTTGGTAGCACAACCTCGATACCCCTGTTGCCGGGGTTCACGGTTATTTCTGGCCCCAATGGCTCCGGTAAGTCTAACATCCTGGATGGGATCCTGTTCGCGCTGGGTTTATCGTCCTCGCGGGGGATGCGGGCAGAGAGGCTTTTGGATCTGGTGCATTCCGGCAGCCTCAACGGCAATCGGCAGGTGGAAACCCATGTTTCTGTCACCTTTGAGCTGGGGCCGGGAGAAGATGGTCAGCCCAGGGAATGGAAAGTCAGTCGCCGGCTGCGGGTCAAGCCCGGAAAGGCTGAGGATCCCACTCGCGATAGCGGGACGGATTCTCTCCCCTACACCAGCACTTTCTACATCAACGATGTGCCCTGTACCCTGAGCGAGCTGCACGAACAACTGGAGGCGATGCACATCTACCCCAACGGCTACAACGTCGTTTTACAGGGGGATGTCACCAGTATCATTTCCATGCACCCCAAGGAACGGCGGCAGATCATCGACGAATTGGCGGGGGTGGCCACCTTCGACCGCAAGATCGCCCAGGCCAACAGCAAGCTGGAGGCGGTACGGGAACAAATTGAGCGCTTTCGGCTCATCGAACAAGAATGGCAAGCTCAAGGAGAGCGGCTGCTCAGAGAGAGCGAAAAGGCCCAACACTATCAGCAACTGCGGCTGCAGTTGCAAACGCTGGAGCAGCAGCAACAGGTGTTGCTTTGGCGGCATTTGCAGGCCCAAGTGGAAGAAACCCAGGCGGCCATTCAGCGGTTTCTGGAAACTCAGGAGCAGGCCACTGCTCAGGTGCAGACCTTGAACGATCATTTGCAACAGGCCGAAGCCGCCCTGGCCGAGTTGCAAAGCCGCATCCATGCTCTTGGAGAGGAGGAATACCTGCACCTGCAAGCCCAAATCGCCGCCGCCGAAGCACAGCGGCAACAGGTCAGCCGACAGATCGCAGCCTGGCAGGAGGAGATCCAGCAAGCGCAGCGCCTACATCAGGAGTGCCAAGCCCAACAGCAGCATCTGCAGGCGGAGCTGGAACACCTGCACAGCCAACAAGAGCAACTGGCCCAAGCCCAGGGATCCCTGCAGGCCCAGGTTCAGAAAGCCCAAATTAGCTTGGAACAGAGCCGCGAACAGCTGCGCGCCCTAGCCCAATCCGCTGATGCCTGGGTGAAACAGCAGCGCTACCTCACCCGCCACATTGAGGAACTTCGCGCCGAACAGGAGCCTCTCCAACAGGAGCAAATTCGCCTGCAAGAGCGACAACGGCAACTGGAACGGCAAAGCCAAGAGATCCAGGCGGAGGTTGCCCAGATCGAGGCGTGGCTGGGATCCCACCTGGCCCTCACCGCCGAGCTGGAACACACTTGCCGACAGTCGGAAGCTCAGGTTCAGACCCTGGCCCAAGAGCTGGCCCAACTGCAGGCCGGCCTGGAGCTGGATCGCGCCACCCACGAGCGCCTGGCCGCCGAGCTGCACGCCAAGCAGCGGCAACTGGACAAATGGGAAACCCGCCGCCAAGTGTTGCAAGAATCCCAGGGATCCCGAGCGACCCAAGCCATCCTGAGTGCCCGTCTGCCGGGGGTTTTGGGGTTGGTGGCCCAGTTGGGGCAGGTGGATCCCCAGTATCAACTGGCGCTGGAGATCGCGGCAGGGAACCGGCTGCACTTTGTGGTGGTGGAGGATAACACCGTGGCCGTGAGCGCTGTCAACTTTTTGAAACGGGAAAAAGCCGGACGCGCCACCTTTTTGCCCTTGAATAAGCTCCAGCCCACCCGCCCCCCCAGCCCCCTGAAATTGGACGGCCTGATCGACTACGCCATTCGTTTGGTGCGTTTTGAAGAGCGCTACCGGGATGTTTTCGGCTTTGTGTTCGGCTCCACCCTGGTTTTCCAAAGCCTAGAGCTGGCCCAGCCCCACATCGGCAAGCACCGCATGGTTACTCTGGAAGGGGAGCTGTTGGAAACTTCGGGCGCCATGACCGGCGGCAGCGCCCCCCAGCGAGCTGGGATCCACTTTTCTGCCGGCGAACCTTCCGAGGAGGCCGCCTTGCGCTCCCGCTTGGCCGAGCTGGAGGAACTGCTGGCCGCCCTCACCCTGCGCCTACAAGCAGCCCAAGCCCGCGAAAAACAACTGGCCCAAGCCCTGCTCCTGGCTCGCCAAGACGCCCTGCAAGCCCAGCAATATCTGGAGCGGCACCAAGCCGACTGCCAAAAGCAACAGGCCCGCCTGCAACACCTGCAGGGATCCCTGGCGCAAAGGCAAAGCGAAAGCCACCAGATCCAGCAGCGGCTCCAGCAGATTCAACTGCGTTGGGATCCCTTGCAACAGCGCCTAGCCGATCTCACCCTCAAGCTCAGCCAACTGGAGGGATCCCCGGTGAACCAGCATTGGCAGCAACTGCAGCAGACGGTGCAGCAGCAAGAAAGTCGCTTGGCAGAGCTGCAGCAGCAACTGGCCCAACTGGAGCGGCAACAGCAGGAGAACTCCGGCCAACAACACCTGAAACAGGCCCAAATCCAGCACCACCAGGAGCGCCTGCAAGAGAGCGAACAGCGCCAAGCCCATCTGCAGGAGCAGATCGTCCAAGCCCAAGCCACCCTTGGTCACATCCAGCAACACCTTGCCGAGCAACGGCAACAGATAAGCCAGATCGAGGCCCGACTTTCCCACCTGCGCCAAGAGCGAGATCGGCAGGAATTTCAACTGCGGGCCCAACAACAGCAAATCCAACGCCTGGAGTGGGAACGCTACAACGCCCTCACCCAACAACAGGAAAAAGAGGCCCTGCTGGCCCAACTGCAAACCCAACTGCAAGCGGTGGCCCAAGAGCTGCCGGATCCGCTGCCCGACTTGCCCGCCACCCTGACCTTAGACGAGCTGCAGCGGCAAAAACGCAAAACCGAAGATCAACTGCGTTCCCTAGAGCCGGTAAACATGCTGGCCATTGCCGAATACGAACAGACCCAAGCTCGCCTGCGGGATCTCAGCGCCAAACTGGAAACCCTGCACCAAGAGCGCACCGAGTTGTTGCTGCGCATCGAGAACTTTTCCACCCTGCGTCGGCAAGCCTTCTTGGATGCCTTTCATGCCGTCAACGGCCATTTTCAAACCATCTTTGCCCAACTTTCCGATGGGGATGGCCATTTGGAATTGGAAAACCCAGAGGATCCCTTCGCAGGCGGTCTAACCTTGGTGGCCCACCCCAAAGGTAAGCCGGTGCGCCGTCTCAGCGCCATGTCGGGAGGAGAAAAATCCTTGACAGCCCTCAGCTTTATTTTTGCTCTGCAGCGATTCCGCCCTTCCAGCTTTTACGCCTTTGATGAAGTAGATATGTTTTTGGACGGGGCCAATGTGGAAAAATTGGCCAATATGATCTGGCAGCAATCTCGTCAGGCGCAGTTTTTGGTGGTCAGTTTACGCCGCCCCATGATCGAAAAAGCTGAGCACACCATTGGTGTAACCCAGGCCCGCGGTGCATACACTCAGGTGATCGGCCTGACCAAACCCGCCCCTCACCCCAGTTAAGATGTGGCTTGGTTAAGAGCAGAGGGCAAATCCTGAGGTCCCATTAGACTCATTCTAAGAATGGTTTAGGAGTGTCCAAACGCCTGCCATGGTTGCTCTGACTCTGAATCTATCCCCCCTGACAACCCTGAGCCGAGCAGATTTTATTCGGCTTTGTGCCGCCAATCCTGACCTGAAGCTGGAGCGTACCGCTCAAGGAGAATTGGTTATCATGTCTCCAACCGGCGGGGAAACCGGCCACTGGAATGCCGAAATCACCACAGACTTAACCCTTTGGAATCGGCAATCGGGCCGAGGGAAAAGCTTTGATTCTTCCACCGGATTTTCCTTGCCTTCAGGCAGCGACCGCTCCCCTGATTTGGCCTGGATCCCGATTGAAAAGTGGGAAGCTTTGGATCCCTCAGTCCGTCAAGGATTTTTGCCCTTGTGCCCCGATTTTGTGGTGGAGATCCTCTCGCCCACCGATTCTTGGATCCAAACTCAGGCCAAGATGCAAGAATACATGGACAACGGCTGCCGGCTGGGGTGGCTGCTGGATCCCAAGGCCAAGCGGGTGATGATCTACCGACAAGGGCAAGCGCCGGAATTGGTCGAAGATCCGGAAACCCTATCAGGAGAGGACGTGCTGCCGGGCTTCACCTTGCCCATTCGCAAGATCTGGTCGGCTTGATATGAGTAGCTTTCACGGATTTACGATCCCTGATACAGCTTTTTTCCACACCCTTAACCCAGCCAACTCTGATGGATCTCTTGCATGACAGGGATCCCACGCAATTGCAGAACTCTCCCAACCTTGGAAACAGCTGCAGTAAAAATGTTGAGCGATAGGCCAAAAACAGGCGGAGTCACACTACCATGGCTGCTCTGACTCTGAATCTATCTCCCCTGATAACCCTCAGCCGAGCAGATTTTATCCGGCTTTGTGCCGCCAATCCTGAGCTGAAGCTGGAGCGTACTGCCCAAGGAGAATTGGTCATCATGTCTCCAACCGGTGGGGAAACGGGCAATCTTAACTTTGAAATTGCCGGGGAAGTTTATGTTTGGAATCGGCAATCGGGCCGAGGGAAAAGCTTTGATTCTTCCACCGGATTTTCCTTGCCTTCAGGCAGCGACCGCTCCCCTGATTTGGCCTGGATCCCGATTGAAAAGTGGGAAGCTTTGGATCCCTCAGTCCGTCAAGGATTTTTGCCCCTGTGCCCCGATTTTGTGGTGGAGATCCTCTCGCCCACCGACTCTTGGATTCAAACTCAGGCCAAGATGCAAGAATACATGGACAACGGCTGCCGGCTGGGGTGGCTGCTGGATCCCAAGGCCAAGCGGGTGATGATCTACCGACAAGGGCAAGCGCCGGAATTGGTCGAAGATCCGGAAACCTTATCGGGAGAGGACGTGCTGCCGGGCTTCACCTTGCCCATCCGCAAGATCTGGTCCACCTGACATTCTACGGTCGTTTTATAGTCATTTTAGACAGGAATGAAACATTTCTGTTGTATTGTGTATTGGTTCCTAACTCCCCTCTCCCAAAGGAAGAGGGGCTGGGAGTGGTCGCAGAAGCTGCACGGAATGCTTGAGGAGTGTCTCAATCTAGTTTGGAATGACTATAGTCCTCAGATTGGGGTCTTTCGCGCAATTCTGGCGAGACTGGGATCTTGGCCAGGCTGGATAAGGCCCACCGATGCCTTTTGCACCTGCTGGACTTCTTGCAAAAGCTGCAAGTAAAAAGTCCGTCGTTCCCAATCCAGATCTCGGAGCCCACAGCCCGGCTCTCGATGGTGCAGGCAATCGCGAAACTGACAGGCGCCCAAGCGATCCCTTACTTCGGGGAAGCACCGTATCAACTGCAAAGGATGCACCGGCGGGATCCCTTCGCCAGCATTGAATCCCGGCGAATCGGCGATCCAACCGCCTTCCGGCAAAGGAAACAGCTCCACATGGCGGGTGGTGTGCCGACCATGGCCCAAACGTCTGGAGACGGCCTGAGTGGCCAGCCGAACGTCCGGCAGCAGCCGATTGAGCAAGCTGGATTTGCCCACCCCGGAAGGGCCTGTCACCACCGAGATCTGATCTCGACAGCACTGTTGCAACTGGGGGATCCCAGCTTGGGTGTGGGCACTGACCAACAGAGGCTCATATCCCCACCTCTGCAGACGCTCCACCCAAGTTGTCGCCACTTCTGGATCCACGCAGTCGCATTTGTTCAACACCACCTGAACCCGCAGTTGGCTGGCCTCGGCTTGCACCAGCAGACGACTGAGGGCGTTGGGCTCAGGGTCGGGCTCGGCCAGGGCCACCACCACCAGAACTTGGGTCGCGTTGGCAATAGCGGGTCGAGGCAGCTGAGTGCGCCGCGGCAGGATCGCCTCGATCACCCCCCGCTCCGGCCAGAGGTCGGCGGCAGCAGGCGGCAAGCGCACCTCCACCCAGTCCCCCACCATCACCTGCTGGCCCGTTTTTTTCAGCTTGGCCCGACAGGTACAGAGAATCTCCGCCGGGGTGGGCTTTTGAGCCGGAAACTGAGCCGGGATCTCGGGAAAAAGGGCGGCCAAACTCGGATCGATCCGCACGCGATAAAAGTTGGCCTGCGCTGCTCGCACCCAGCCGGTACAACTGGATCCCGGATCCCCCTTTCCTTCTGGTTTCACCGGGCTCATGGCGACGCAGGCGTGCCGCGACGCACCCAGAGAATGTAATGGCCTTCGGGGGAAGCTGCCTGTCCCTCAATCCGATGCCCGGCCATGGCTAGACTGTTGGGCACCTGCTCCAGGGGTTCTCCCGCATCCAGCCATAGCTCCAGCAATTCTCCAGGAGCCATGCGCTCCAGGCGCAGCTTCGCCCGCACGTAGTTAAGTGGGCAAGGGATCCCGCGCTGGTCAAGGATAAACTTGACCTCTTCCGACGAAACAGCCTCTGCAGTCATTCTTCCTCACGCTCCCGGTTGCCAGGCATCTGGGCCAGCCCCCGCAACAACCCGCCCAAGAAACCATCCCGCTTGTTGATGCGTTCTCCGTGCAGCTCAGCCAGGCGCATGAGCAATTCCCGCTCTTCTGAGCTGATGCGGGTGGGGATCTCCACCACCAAGGTGATTTGGTGGTCGCCCCGAGACATCGGGTTGCCAATGCGAGGTACCCCCTTGCCCTCCAGGGTCAGCACTGTACCCGGCTGGGATCCGGCTGGGATGGTCAGCTCCACCTCCTCCTCCAGGCCGGCTTTCGAGTCCACGGTGGGCACAGAGACCTTGGCCCCCAAGATGGCCTGCAAATAGCTCACCCGCACCTCCGAGAGAATGGTCAGGCCATCTCGCTGGAAGTCGGGATCCGGTTCCACGAATAGGTAGACGTAGAGATCCCCGGGCGGGCCACCGCGTCGACCGGCATCGCCTTCCCCAGAAACCCGCAAACGGGTGCCACTATCCACGCCGGCTGGAATGTTAATGCGCAGTTTCTTCGTGGTTTGGGCCAAGCCCTCGCCATTGCAGTTGTAGCAGGGCTCCTCCAACACCTGACCGCTGCCACCACAGGTGGGACAAACCGAGACCTGGGTAAAGTTGCCGAACGGCGTGCGGGTTGCCCGCCGCACCTGACCACTGCCCCCGCAGGTGGGGCAAGTTTTCACCTCCGTACCGGGCTTAGCCCCGCTGCCTCCACAGACATTGCAGACTTCCAAGTGGCTGATGCGAATCTGCTTTTCGCCGCCGAAGATGGCTTCCAGAAACTCCAGTTTGAGGTCAAAGCGCAGATCATCGCCCCGTACCGGCCCCTGGCGACTGCGGGCATAGCTGGCTCCTGCCCCTGCAAAGTTGGTGAAAAAGCTCTCGAAAATGTCGGCAAAGCCACCCATCCCCGCAAAATCCTGGAATCCACTTGCTGCCGCGGCAGCTCCACTCAAACCCGCCTCTCCAAAGCGATCGTAGCGGGCTTTCAGCTCATTATCAGAGAGCACCTCATAGGCACGGTTGATCTCCTTGAAGCGCTCCTCGGCGCCTGGCTCCTTGTTGACATCCGGGTGGTACTTACGAGCCAACCGTCGATAGGCGCGCTTGATCTCCTCTTTGGAGCTATCGCGGCTAACCCCCAAGATTTCATAGTAGTCGCGAGCCATAGAAGCGCTTCAGAAGAGGTTAAAGATCAAAACATCAGACACACTTGAGATGCAACTTGTCAGGCAGCACAACCGAAGCAGACCTACAAGGCACCGGAGCTGGGGGAGAGCAAGCAGTTGCCTAGAATCCTCAGCGAGCTCCATAGATCTCGCTACCCATCTCCAGCAGGACAGCCCGCAGTTCTTCCATTGCGTTCCGTAAAGTTGCTAAGTCTACGTTATCATTTGCCAGCAATGCCCTCAATGTGCCCGCCACTTGAGCCCCCCGCTGGATTCGAGCTTCGCTGAGACGATTGCCATGCTCCTGCAGGGTTTTGTCGTAGTTGTAGAGCAGGCTATCTGACTGGTTGCGGGCTTCCACCAACTGCCGCCGGCGCTGATCTTCTTCGGCATAGGCCTCCGCTTCCCGACGCATTCGCTCGATCTCGCTGCTGCTCAAGCCACCGTTGTTGGTGATCTTGACGCTCTGCTCGATTCCTGTCCCCTTTTCCCGAGCCGAGACTTTCAAGATCCCGTTGGCATCGATGTCAAAAGAAACCTCGATCTGGGGCACCCCACGGGGAGCCGGCGGGATCCCGGTCAGCTGAAAGCGGCCCAAGGTTTTGTTGTCTTTGGCCATGGCCCGCTCTCCCTGCAGGACGTGAATCTCCACCACACTCTGGCCATCGGTGGCAGTGGAGAAAATCTGGGTTTTACTGGTGGGAATGGTGGTGTTGCGCTCGATGATGCGGGTGAAGACTCCCCCCAGCGTTTCCACCCCAATCGAGAGAGGGATCACGTCCAGCAGCAGTAGATCTTTCACTTCTCCACCCACCACGCCTGCCTGGATGGCAGCGCCAAGGGCCACCGCCTCGTCCGGGTTGACGGAGCGATCTGGGTTTTTTTCGAAGATTTGCCGAATTTTCTCCTGGACAGCGGGAATACGAGTAGAGCCGCCCACCAGCAGCACGCGGTCGATGTCTGCAGGGGAGAGGCCAGCATCCCGCAGCGCCTGTTCTGTAGGCTCCACGGTGGCCTCCACCAGATCCCGCACCAACTCCTCAAACTTGCCGCGGGTCAGCTCCACTTCCAGGTGCTTGGGCCCCGAATCGTCGGCGGTGATAAAAGGCAGGTTAATGAGTGTAACCTGGGTGCTGGACAGCTCAATTTTGGCCTTCTCAGCAGCCTCCCGCATCCGCTGCAGGGCCATGCGATCCCGCGAGAGGTCGATCCCTTCCGTCTCCAAAAACTGACGGATGAGCCAATCGACAATTCTTTGGTCGAAATCATCCCCCCCCAGGTGGTTGTTGCCGGCGGTCGCCTGCACCTCGAACACCCCGCTGCCCAGTTGCAGCACCGAGACGTCGAAGGTGCCGCCACCCAAATCGAAAACCAGAATGCGTAGGTCTTGATCTTGTTTGTCTAGGCCATAGGCCAGGGCGGCTGCTGTCGGCTCGTTGATGATGCGCAGCACCTCCAGGCCGGCAATGGTGCCCGCATCTTTGGTGGCCTGCCGCTGGGCATCGGTAAAATAGGCGGGAACGGTGATCACGGCTTGGGTCACCGGCTCCCCCAGATAGGCCTCCGCATCGGCCTTCAGCTTTTGCAGGATCATGGCGGAGATCTCCTGCGGAGTGTAGGCGCGATCTTGCACCGCCACTTCCACCATGTTGTCTCGACCGGGGATGACCTTGTAGGGAACCCGCCTCCGCTCATCTTCGGTCTCGGCAAAGGTGCGGCCAATGAAGCGTTTGATGCTGAAGATGGTGTTTTCGGCATTGGTAACCGCCTGGCGCTTGGCCAGTTGGCCCACCAAGCGGGTGTTGTTCTTGGCGAAGCCGACAATGCTGGGGGTGGTGCGCCCTCCCTCGGCGTTGGTGATCACAACGGGCTGACCACCTTCCAAAACCGCCACGCAACTGTTGGTGGTTCCCAGGTCAATCCCGATGACTTTACCCATAGCCCCCTCTCCCCGTGCGCCAAGTCTCAACCCAAGAACGCGATTCCACGGATCTTAAAAGCATTCTGCCCAGAATCCCGCAGAAACCTTCAGACGTTGCTTTCGTCTCCGTAGCTTTACTGTAGCGTTTCTGAGACTGCTCTGGCTCTGTTTGTCAAGGTTCAAGTGAGCAAGTTCGGCTAGGAAGGTTGGGGGTTTTGGGGAGAGGCGGGCGTGTTTTCCGGACCAGCTTCGATGGTGGCTTGGGCTGGGGGGGATGGTTCAGAGCTGGGGCTGCCCGCCGAGACGGCCACCATGGCATGACGGATCACCAAGTCCCCCAGCTTGTAACCTGGCTGATATTCGATGGCTACCACATCCTCGGGATAGTCTGGGCTGGGCTGACGGGCTATGGCTTCGTGCAGGTTGGGGTCGAAGGGCTGGCCCACCGATTTCATGCGGGAGACGCCCATCTTCTTCAGGCATTCCACCAGCAGGCGGTAGACGCTCTGGTAGCTGTTGTGCAACTCCCGCTCGCGGTCGGTTTCCAGCTTCAGCTGCTGCTGAGCCCGCTCAAAGCTGTCCACAACAGGCAAGATCTCCAGCACAAATTTCTGCCGTTCTTTTTGGCTGAACTCTTCTTTTTCCCGCTGGGTACGCCGCCGGTAGTTTTCAAAATCGGCGTAGAGGCGCAGGTAGGCGTCTTCTTTCTCTTTGAGTTGCTGGCGGACAACTTCCAACTCGTGCTGGAGCTGCTTGAGAGCTTCACCGGGATCTGGAGAAGGCTCAGCTGCGGTTTCTCCGGAGGAGGTACCGGCTTCTGCTTCGCTATCTTCCAAAATCAGCTTCTCCAGCTCTGCCTCTACGTCGATCTCTTCTTCCTGTAGTTCAGGATAGGTATCTTCTGGGGCCATCGGTTGCTTCTCTTCGGCAGTCATGGGCGATGTCGGCAAGTGTTAGCAATGAGCAGTGACTCGGATATCCCCAGTTTGGCAGTTTCAAAACCGCCGCTGCACTCAGCCAAACCAGGCTCTGTGTTGATCGTATTCTACCGGGTTCTCTTTCAGCCAGTTGAAGTCAATATCTTTTCTTTCCTAGCCGACCAGCAGATGTTCCCGTGGCCGGCCCAGGCAATCGGGGAAGTAGATCTTGGCCAAGTCGGGGATTAGGCGCCAGTTGGGGCTGTAGATGGGTTGAATGGGGGAGTGGGTGTGAATATAGTAGACCAGAAAGTCGCGGATGCTATCGGCTGAGATCCACAGGGTTTGGGCTTCTTGGAACATGCTGTAACCGCCGCCGCCGCCGGCTCGGTAGTGGTTAATGGCCAGGCGAAAGGTCTGTGCTGGTTCCACCGGCTGTCCGCGGAATTGTAAGGTCACCAGGCGCTTTCCTACGGGGCGGGTGAGATCGAAGCAGTAGTCGATGCCGTGGTAGAGGTCGAAGGTGTAGCCGCGGGCTTCGGGGGCCACGACGGCAGCAGGATCGGCGGGAAGGTGATTGGGATCCAACTGGCGAAAATAGCCGGCAGTCTGTTCCAGGGCGCGCCGCAGAATATCTCCGGTGATCTCCAAAACGCAGAGGGTGTTGTCGTAGACGGTGAGGCTGTAGGCATCTTGCAGGGAGATGGGGCCTGCTGACAGGCCGGCGCTGCTGCAGATGTTGACCAGGGAGAGCTCTGCGGGGAATCCTGCCTCCCGCACTGCTTGCAATTGGGCCTGATGGAGCAGCTCTGCCAGAGGGTTGGCCCCCAGACGGGCTGCCAGACCGCCGCTATAGGCAGAACGGGCTTGGCCAATGGGCTGACGGATGTAGCGCAGGGTGGCTTGATGATAGGGCTCTGTCAAGGCCAAGAGTTCGGGATCGGGAGGGATCCCTTCGGCGGAGAGGAGCTGTGCGCTTTTGCTGATGATTTGCCAGCGGCTGCCCTGGCGCTCCAGCTCCAGGGATACCTGGGAGAGGTGGCTGCCCCAATAGCCGGGCTGCACCACTAGAGCTGGGGATCCCCCCAGACCGGCGATGGTCTGGTGGGTATGGCCGGAGAGGATGACGTCAATGCCGTCCAGTTCGGCCAGGGCCAACAGTTCGTTTTCCCCTGCCAGGCTTTTGTTGCTGCACCAGCCGGAGCGATCTGGGTTGTGCCAATGCTCAGGGGTGCGCAGGGGGGGCAATTGGTTGGGGCCGCTGTGCAGGATCAAGATCAAAACATCCACCTGAGGTCGCAGCAGCGACAGGTAGTGTCGGGCGGTCTCCAACAAGGGGGCAAAGCGCAGCCCCGCAATGTAGTCGGGTCGCTCCCAGGTGTCGATGCGGGGGGTGGTCAGCCCTAGCAAGCCAACGCGAACCCCGGCCAATTCCCGGATCAGGTAGGGCTGGAAGAGGGGATCCCCATTCTGGCGGAGGATGTTGGCGCAGAGCACCGGACAGCGGAGATCGCCGATAAAATCCTGGAGAACTTGCAGCCCAAAGTTAAAGTCGTGGTTGCCGGGGGTAAAGGCGTCGTAGCCCAAGGCGTTGAGGGCATGGGCCAAGGGGTGGGGAGAGACGCGCTCCACTTGCGCATAGTAGCTGCCTAAAGGGGATCCCTGAATGGTGTCGCCGCTGTCGATGAGCAGGACGGGATCCTCACTGGCTGCTCGCACGCGCTTGATGAGGGTGGCCAGCTTGGCTAAACCGTGCTCCGCAGGGATCCCGGTGAAGTAGTTCCAGGGATGTAGATTGGCATGGAGATCCGAAGTGTGGAGAATTGTTAATCGCATTCTCATATCATAGCCAAAGTCAAAGCCCAACCCAAACTCGTCAGCCCAGCAAGAACAGCACCTGCACACAGCCCACCAAAAAGCCGAGGAGGCCGCCTAAGTTGACGATGGCCTGGAGTTCTTGGCGCACGATCTGCTGGATGGCCTGCTCCAGGTCGGCAGGGGAGGTGGCGTTGACTTTATCGGCAATGACCTGATCCAGGTTCAACACCGGGATCACCTGCATCATCAGGGATTCGAGATCCCGTTCTAGGTAGCGCTCCAAGACCAAAGCCAGGTCGGCGCTGATCTGATCGATGGAGGTGATCAACGCCTTGGAGTTGCGCAGGCGTCCCAACACCAGGCTGGCCACTTTTTCCCAATCGATGGTCTCCCCCAGCCCTTTGATAACCTCTGGCCCTTGGCTGCGCAGGTAATCTTGGATCCCGTCGCGGAGGGCACGGCGCAACTGACGCACGGCGGAAACCGGCAGGTTTTGCAGCGAGAGGTTCTGCAGGATCTCGGTCAGGCGGCGGGAGGCGTTGATGTCTTTGAGCAGATCTTCCAAGATGGCTTCTGCCCCTTCCGGCTCTTCTAGACAATAGGTGCGCAGGCGCAACAGGGCATTTTTCAGGCCGAACAAGTTGGCCACCACCCAGTAGGAGCCGGTCGCTCGTTCACGAAACTCCTCGTCAAGGGATTCGATGTTGCGATCGGTGAGAAAGTCCACCAAGTTCTGCCGCAACACCTTTGGGGGCAGCGCCTGCTTCAGGATCCACTCCGAGAGCTGCTTAGCCTGCTCGCTGCTGAGGCGCAGCTCCAGCAACACCTGGTCAAACAGTTGGTTAATGGGCCCTTCCAAAAAGGTTTCTTGGCGGGCAAGCACCTTCACCAGGCGGGGCAACGACTCGTTAAACAGGTCGGCTAAAATGCGCGCCAACACCTGAGCAGTTTGCTGCTGTTGCTCAGGGTTTTGCAGCCGATCCAGGGCTACCCCCAGCAGCCAGCGGATCCCTGCTTGCATGCGCTCGGTTTGCAGCAGCTTACGGGCCAGATTGTGCAGTTCCTCCGGCGTGAGCAGGGATCCCATGATGGTCTTGGCGATCTGCTTGGCCAGACGAGGCTGGTTCTGCGGGATCAGGCCGGGGGTAAAGGGGATGCGCCAGCCGAAAACCCGATAGGGGCGGTAGGGCCGGAACAGCATTTTGATGGCAATGTCGTTGGTGAAATAGCCGATCACCAGCCCGGCCAGCGGGGGCACAACGTAGATCCAGAAGGCCATGGAAGCAATTGAGGGTGCTCTCTTCTACTCTACTGACCTGCCCCAGCGCAAGAGAGCGTTGACCAGTTATTGGATGATCAGGCTATCGGTCAGTTCCAGCTCCACCAACGTATTGGGCTGTAGCGTCACCACCCGGTCGATATTGGTACTGCCTGCCGCAGCACCTGCCAAGCTGCCGGCCAAGATCGGCAAAAAGCCCCATCCCCCCGTGAGGATCCCCAAGGCCAACCCACCTGCTGCCCCATAGCCTGCCCCGCGGGCTACAGTTGTGCCGACATCGGCGTTGCGATCCAACCCGACTGGTAGCGGCGCAGATTGGCCTCTCACCAAGTAGGTGGAAGAGCCGATGGTGAGGCGGTTGGCCACAAAGCGGCTGCCGACGACCCGCTCTTGGGGATCGGCGCTCTCCGCCTCCCGGCCAGACAACTTCAGTTCTCGGTAAACCGGCTCAAAAGTGCCCCACACCACACTCCCTGCCGGGATCACCACCTGGCCAAAGCGATCCACCACCGGCTCGGAGACTTCCAGGTGGCCGTTGATGGCCTGGTAGGGCTGGAAGGTGATGGGGCGGTAGACCGTGAGGAGAATACGGGTGCCGGCAGGCAGCTCGCCCCGCGTGGCTCCAGGGAGATCCCCACCTGGACTGAGGTCGGGCCGACGTTGATAGGAATAGGCCTCGCCTTGGGGGAGTTGTCCACCTGGGGCCGCTGGAACGGGCACCACCGGGATCGGATCCAAGGCCGGAGCTGTGGGATCCAGCGGCATTTGCGGCACCTGAGGTACAGGCGGTAGGGCCGGTGGGGCGGCAGAGCTGGGGGAGGGCGGAGCACTCAGCAAGGGCAAGGTAGGGACGGGATCCCCCCTGGGGGGCACCGGCTGAGGGGTGAACTCGAACTGCTGAGCAGCAACCGGGGTAACGGCACCGGCTATCAACACCCCCCAAAAGGAACTCCTCTGCAACAAATGCAGGAACGGCTGCAAGGTTGAGCTCATGGATCCCATCCGGTCGCAACTGGCAGTAGCTTAACATCCTGCCCCGCTTGTGCCCACTAGATTTAGTAGGTATTAAGGGATCGGAAGCTCTTAAAACACTATTGAGCCTGTTCGGGGTCTGGATCGAGTTTTCCCTAGGGGCTGGGGGAAGGAGAAGGAGTCGGTCCGCCGGGATCCCCTGGCTGGGGGGCTGGGGATTCTGGCTTAGGAGACTCTGTAGCCTCACTCTCCTGAGCCTCGGGGCTGGACTCCGGCTTGGGTTCTGCAGGAGACCGTCCTTCTGGAGAAGGAGAAGGTGAAGGCTCCCCGCCAGGCTGTGGAGTCGGAGTGGGTGTGGGGGTCGGTGTTGAAGTCAGGGTGGGTGTAGCTTCCGGCGTGGGTGTGGGAGTAGGCGTAGCTACCGGTGTTGGGGTTGGCGTTGGGGTCAGAGCTGGAGTCGGCGTTGGGGTCGGTGTGGGTGTCGCTGCTGGTGTTGGGGTTGGTGTTGGGGTCGGTGTGGCAGTGGGCTGGGCGGCCTGCACCTGGAAAGACCACTGCTGGATGGTGGTGTTGCCGCTGGTATCGGCAATTTGGACGGCAATTAAGGTCGGTCGATCGGTGGGCAGCGGCTCGGCTGGGGTGTAGGCGAAGCCGGTGCGGGTGAGCTGGGCTTGGGCGGTGACATCCACATTGTTCACCAGCAAGGTAAAGCTATTGAGGTCGATTCCCTGGTCGTCCTGGAAACGGGCTGAGATGGAGGGGCGAGAGTTGTCGGTTAGGGATCCGTTGGGAGGGGCCAGTTCGCTGATGGTGGGGAAGGTGGTGTCGGTCACCCGCCCGATGGTGATGGTCTTATCCGGCAGCTGCACCAGGGTTACCAGTCCATCCCGCTCCAAGCGGGCAAAAACAGGCGCTTCTGAGGCCCGGTCTTGGCTGCGGAAGGTGTAGCTGCCCTCGTATTGCCCTGGGCGGGTTTCCTGCAGTGGCAGGTTGTAGGCAATGCCGGGGATGGAAAACGATCCCTGCGCCCCTGGGGATCCCAGCAAAAACACGGTAATCGTATCTCCTGGGTTTACAGATCCCAGCTCTTCGCGGGCAAAGAAGGTTCTCACCTCTGGGGCGGCGGGCAGCGTTTCTACCAGAGGCTCAATGGGAATGTCTGGCGTGGTCAGGGGTTCGGGCGTAGGAGTGACCTGGGCAAGGAGCTCGGTACGGATCCCAGGGCCGGGGATGGCAGCCCCCACCGGCGGATCCAAATTGGGTACTCGACCCACCTTGGCCAGCGCTTGGTAGGTAAGGGCAGCCACTTCCCCCCGCGTGGCCACCGCCTGGGCATTCAATTGAGTGGGGTTGGGGTAGAGCACCAACAGCCCTTCCTGAACCGCTGTCGCGATGGGGGCGCGGGCAAAGTTGGGAACCAAATTGGCATCGCCAAACCCGGCCAGGATCGCGTCAATTTGGCCGGCATCTTCGATGAGCCTGCCGTTGGTGGCTGCACGGGTTAGGACGGTGATGGCTTGTGCACGGGTGAGCACATCGTTGGGACGAAAGGTGCCGTCCGGAAAGCCGGAAACAAACCCTGCCGCTGCCGCCGCGCCGATGGAGGGAGCCGCCCAACTGGGAATGGGATCGGCAAAGGAGCGCACAGGAACGTTGGTATCTAGGCCAAAAGCTTTGGTGACAATGACGGCAAATTGGGCACGGGTGATGGACTCGTTGGGACGAAAGGTGCCATCCGGGAAGCCGCCGATGATCTGCCGTTCATTCAACCCAGCAATGTACTGGGCACCCCAATAGGTGCTGATATCAGAAAGTTGGGCCCAAGCGGGATCCCCAAGCCAGGCCAAGCTGCTGCAACTGATCACCAGAGCCGCAGTCTTCCAGCCCTGCCAAAGGGAAAGCTCACGCATCGTTCACACCTCAGGTTCTGGGTACGGGATTTACAGTCTTGGATCCCCACTCTCGGTTGGGAGGGGCCCTGGAAGTTGGCCGGACAGAAGTGTAGGAGAGGATGATCCAAACCGCACATCCAGACGAGGAAACCTTCTGAAAAGTTCTATTTGGCCGTCGGTTTCGCCAACCTTTCAGGGGGCAGGATTGGGGTAGCGCTGGTGCACCGCCTCGATCTCCGCCAGGAGCTGCGGGGACAGCTCCACATCCAGGCAACTGAGGTTCTCTTTGAGTTGGGTCAGGCTGGTGGCCCCAATGATGGTGCTGGTGACAAACCAGCGGCTGCGCACAAAGGCCAAAGCCAACTGGGCCGGTGTCAGACCGTGCCGGCGGGCAATTTGCACATAGGCGGCCACCGCTTCTTCCACATTCGGCTTGCGGTACCGCTGGCCAAAGCCTTCAAACAAGGCCAAACGGGATCCCGGCGGCTTCACCCCCCCCAGATATTTGCCCGTCAGCAGCCCAAATCCGAGCGGGCTGTAGGCCAGCAAGCCCACCTGCTCGTGGCGGCAGACTTCCGCCAGGCCCATTTCAAACGTGCGGTTGATGAGGCTGTAGGCATTCTGAATCGAGACCACCTTGGGCAACCCCAGTTGCTCGGCCACCTGGCAGAACTTGCTCACCCCCCAAGGGGTTTCGTTGCTCAGGCCGATGTAGCGAATGAGACCCTCTTGCACCAATTCCGCCAGAGCCTGCAACTGCTCGGCAATGGGAACGGTGGGCCGCTCCTGGCTGGGATCGTAGGCAACGCCCCCAAACAGGGGCACGTAGCGATCCGGCCAGTGGATCTGGTAGAGGTCGATGTAGTCGGTCTTCAGGCGCTTGAGGCTGCCGGCCACCGCCTGCTTGAGGTTGTCGCGGGTAATGGACAGGGATCCGCCGCGAATCCAATGCCAGGGCCGACCAGGGCCGGTGATCTTGGTGGCCAGGATCAGGCGATGCCGCGGTTGGTGTTGCAGCCACTCGCCGATGTAGCGCTCGGTGGATCCCTGGGTTTCCGCCCGCGCCGGCACCGGGTACATCTCGGCGGTATCGATGAAGTTGATCCCGTGCTCCACCGCGTAGTCGAGCTGTTCGAAAGCCTCAGACAAAGTATTCTGCTGCCCAAAGGTCATGGTGCCCAGGCAGATCTCGGAAACTTGCAAAGGGCTGTGGCCAAGCTGGCGGTAGCGCATGGGGAATCTCCATCTAGACAGCGCGCCAGTCCCCATTGTGCCCAAAACCTGTCGGCCTACGGGATCCCCCGCTATGCCCCCGTTCCTATTTCGGTGCGGATCCCAGCAGGGGAACGTACTCGCGGTAGAGCTGACCCAAAATTTCCAGACCAATGCGGGTGCGGCTATCGGGGGGGCGAGCCTCAATGGCCGCCTTGACTTGTAAAATCGTGCCCACCGGATAGGGGGAGCGCAGCTCCTCCCGCTTGCCCAAAAACACATCCGTAAAGTAGTCGATCAGCCGCTTGACTTCCCCCACGTCTTTGCGGGAAATGTCCATATCCAAAACGGTGGTCAACTTGGCCCGCATAGCCTGAAAACTTTGCTGGCCGGTGTTGAGGGCCACCCGCTTGGCCAGGCTATCCACCACAATTTGGGTGATCTTCTCCACATTTTGGGTGACGATTTCTCGGTGGCGGGCGGCAAAGCGCAACTGAACCTCATCCAGGAATCGTTCTCGTTCCAGAATCTGGATGCCCTGTTGCTCCAGATCCACTCCATAGCTTTGCAACTGCTTGTACTGATTCAAAACCCATTGGTTGTAGAAGGAATCGGCCAAAACTCGCCAATAGCCGATGAGGGTGGCCTCGGCAGAGGGAACGCTGACCAAATAGGCCTCGCTGGTGATCAGGCGCAAATGCTCTGTCAGCTCATCTCGCTCCTTCTCATCCAAGTAGGAGGTGCGCGGCACCCAAACTGCCCCGTACTCGCTTTTCACTTCTCCGGGCAGGGATCCGAAGAGGGTGTCAAAAAACTGATGAATGCTGAAGAGGAGAAACTTTCCCGGATCCTGAAGGCGGTTGAGCAGTTCCTGTTTTTTCTCCTCCTGATATTGGGCCACCAATTGCTGGGCCTCGGCGATCTGGCCGCGGGCCACCTCCACATCTTGCCGCAGCTTTTCAATCTCTTCTGAGCTCACCATCTCAACGCCGGCAGGCTCCCGTTCCCCGCTGAAATAGCTGCCCCCCAGCCCGCTGCCCCCAATGCCCACCAGGGGAGCGTCGCTGTCGTTGTCCAGGGTTAGAAGGCGAGCAAGAGCCTGGAGTCGAGCCTGCCGATTGGAGGAGCGCAGGGATCCCAGCTCCACCGGATCCCCACTTTCCCAACCGTCCAGCCCGCCGATGCGGTAGAGCGTGTAAAAATACTTGCTGAGCAGAAGCGCCAGCAGATGCCTGTTCTTGACCTCGTTGTACTCCAGGTAGGCTCGCAGACACAGTTGGAAGGCGATGTTGGGCAAGCTGCGACACACCTTCATAATCTGGGTGTAGACCCTTTGCAGGTGAGGCCGAAAGCTGCGTGGGATCGCCTCGGGCCGTAGGCCGCGCAACAAGAACTCCTGCTGGCGCAGATCTTGAGGGGTAAAGTAAAAACTTTCTTGCCAAAGCAGCTCATCCAAGTCACGGGCAAAAATCGGTTTCAAATGGTCGATGATTTGCACCACAACCGACTCGGTGAAGACCGGTATAATCTTTTCGATGTGAAGCTGATCGTAAACGGAGCGCAGCCGCTCGCTGCGGAAGTCTTCGATGGAGATCAGCCCCTTCATGGTTCCGATCCGACCATCGCTCAGCAGGAACTTATAGACCACTTCGGCAGTGGCCCCTGGGGAGAGAACAAGAGTTCCCGTCAAGTCAGGGCAGATTTGCAGGGGGCGTAGCAGGCGACTGGTTTCACTGACGCTGAAGCAACTCCAAGCTGCCGGGTTTAACACCACCGACGATAGGGAGGCCAACAATTGCTTCTCGTCCAAGTCCTCCAGCCGAATTTCTCCCCTGTGAGCTTCGCTAGGTCCCGGAGGCAAGCTCGCCCGCGAATCCTGAACGGCGGAAGGAGATAAGGATGGGGGAGATGTGCTCATGCGGTAAAGGCTATTGAATCTTAACGTTCACTCTAAGTCGGCGAAGGATGGATGAGTGTGATCTGTATCTCTGTATCCAATGAAAGTCTCTCAAGAAGAATCTGCCCAGAATCTGCCTCGAATTGTCTCCCGCCACCAGTATCTGGAAACGGTTAGCTTTTGGGTAGCGTGCAACCACGGTTTTGAGGATCCACAAATCGATACGTACCTTCAGCTCTGATGGATGAGGCTGCTGAGGCTTCACCCCTTTGTCGTGGACTGCTTGCCGAGCTGGTTTTCCTGACGCAACGCCTAAGCTACGATAAAAGGTCTGCCTACCAGTATGGGGTATTGGGCTGGAGTTGGGTTTGGATGCGTTTTGACTTTGGGATTGGGGTGCAGCGGTCATGGCGGCCATTTTGATTGTCGACGACGATCCGACGATTCGGCTGGTGTTGAAGCGATCCCTGGAACGACAGGGCTACACCGTGGAGATGGCCAGCAACGGTTCCGAGGGGCTGGAGCAAGCCCACCTGCTGGTGCCGGGGCTGATCATCTGTGACTGGATGATGCCGGACATGGATGGGCTGGAGGTTTGCCGACGCATCAAAGCCGATCCCAAGTTTTCCACGACGTTTTTTATTTTGCTCACCGCCCGCACTGAGGTGGAAGACCGCATCCAGGGCCTGGATGCCGGAGCAGATGAGTTTCTAAGCAAGCCCATCGACCCCAATGAGTTGCGGGCACGTGTGCGAGCCGGATTACGCTTACACCAGCTCAGCTATGACCTGCAGCAGCAAACGGCCAGGTTACGGGCAGAATTGGCCGAGGCGGCCAGCTATGTGCGTTCCCTCCTGCCGGAGCCAGCCTATTTCCCCGACTGCAAAGTGGCTCTCGAGTGGCGCTTTTTGCCCTCCCAGGAATTGGGGGGAGATTCGTTTAACTATCATTGGCTGGATGAGGAGCACCTGGCCATCTATCTGCTGGATGTGTCGGGGCATGGGGTGGGATCCGCTCTGTTGTCGGTGTCGGTGATGAACCAGTTGCGCACTCAAGGCTTGGCCGATGCCGATCCCCGCCAGCCGGACGCGGTCTTGCGCGCCCTCAACCACTCTTTTCAAATGGGATCCCACCATGAGATGTACTTCACCCTTTGGTATGGGGTTTATCAGCCGGGATCCCGTCTGCTCTCTTTTGCCAGTGCCGGCCACCCACCTGCCCTGCTCATCCAGGGTCAGGATTCGCTCCTGCTGAAGACTGCCAACTTGCCCATTGGCATTTTGCCCGACCTCACTTTTCAAAGGGATCAGGTGCGGATCCCGGAGAACAGCCATCTCTACCTGTTCAGCGATGGAGTTTACGAAGTCATAAACCCGCAGAGAGAACTCTGGGGGCTGGACAATTTGATAGCCCTGCTGAGCAAGAGCGCTGACGGTGGCCTGGATCAGGTGATCCATGAGGCCCAATCCTTTCAGGGGCGGACGGACTTTGAGGATGATTTCTCCCTGCTCCGGATCAGCTTTGGTTAGAGGTGGGTTGTGGCTGTTTCAAGCTGCTTTGAGGCGATCCCCTGACCAAAAGGCGCGGCAAGCCCCGTCCTTCAGGGCGGGGAAGGATAGCGCCGACCGTAGCCGACGCCCTTTAAAAACGCAGTGTCGGCCAT
>NZ_JBSSAH010000020.1:0-51494 GCF_054058415.1 Thermostichus sp. MS-CIW-38
AACGCCGGCAACTTTCGCAATGGAACGTGGTATCCGAAACTCACCCGAGGTTTGGCGTTCCGTGCATCCGAGGAGATGCCCAGAGAATGGGCACGTGGGACTGAACTAATGCGGGTGAAAGACAGATGGTATGCCATCTTCCCTGAGCCCGTGAACGAGCAGTGTTCGTTAGCAAAGGGGGTGGTTGCGCTTGACCCTGGGGTAAGAAGTTTCTTTACAGGGTTTGATGGGGCGGGCTTTGTAGATATCGCCAAGGGAGACTTTGGCAGGATCGTTCGGCTGTGCTACCACCTAGACGATCTACAGTCCAGGCTGAGTAAAGCACCGAGACTCAAACGTAGGCGAATGCGGCAAGCGGTGTTTCGTCTGCGGGAGAGAATCAGGAACTTGGTGGACGAGTGCCATCGCAAGGTAGCGGCGTTCCTGACGGATAACTACCGATTGATATTCCTCCCCACTTTCGAGTCAGCCAAGATGGTTGCCAAGGCAGGGAGGAAGTTTGGTAGCAAGACGGCAAGGGCGATGCTCACCTGGGCGCACTATCGGTTCAAGCAGTTCCTGAAGTTTCAAGCCCAAAAGAAAAACGTGGTCGTCGTGGAAGTATCGGAGGCGTACACCAGTAAAACCTGTACTAAGTGCGGGCACATCCACACCAAGTTGGGTGGCGCAAAGGTGTTTAGATGCCCAAAGTGCAGCCATAGGCTACCACGAGATTGGCAAGGCGCTCTGGGTGTTATGCTCAGAGCTTTGCGGGATACCGCCTTTCTGTTCGGAAATGGACAGAATGCTATCGCTTCACCGTTGAGCAGTAATGGTCAGCAGTGTTCAGCGTAAATGTATCAGCATTCCTGCCATCCTCTGCTCTTGGCTTCCCAACGCCTCTTGCTGTTCAGCGGCAAGGGAGGAGTGGGCAAAACAACCTTGACCTGCGCGCTGGCTCGCCAACTGGCCCAGGTGGATCCCCAGCGCCGTCTGCTCCTGATGTCCACAGATCCCGCCCACTCGTTGGGGGACGTGCTGCAAATCTCGGTTACGGATGTGGCCCAACCCTTGCCGGATCGCCCCAATTTACAGGTGCGGGCTTTGCAGGCGGAGATTTTGCTGCGGTCTTTTCGGCAAACCTATGGGCCGGCCCTGGAGCTCATTGCCGAGCGGGGCAGTTGGTTTGGCCGAGAGGATCTGCTGCCGATCTGGGATTTAGCCTGGCCGGGGGTGGATGAGCTGATGGCGATTCTGGAGGTCAACCGGCTGCTGGCTGGGGAGGAGGTGGATACCGTTATCTTGGACACGGCCCCCACCGGGCACACCCTGCGGCTGTTGGAGCTGCCCGACTTTTTAGATAATCTTCTGGCTGTGTTTGCCACCTTTCAGGCCAAGCATCGGGAGATCGCCCAAGCCCTGACAGGCACCTATCGACCGGATGAGGCGGATGCATTTTTAGCCCAGTTGCAGAGGGAACTGGAGGGGGGCAAAGCCCGCTTGACCACTCCGGAGAGCACCTCTGCTTGGCTGGTGATGATCCCGGAGCAGTTGAGCGTGGCGGAAACCCGCCGCTTTTGTCAGCAACTGCAAAACCGCCGCGTGCCCATCGGCGGTCTTCTGGTCAATCAGGTGCTGCTTGCAAGAGAGAATAACAGCCAACCTTCGCTGCCCGCTGCTCTCCCCTCTCCTCTCTACTCGGCGCGGCAACAGGAACAGCGGCGCGTGCTCAAAGCCCTACAGGAGGAGCTGCCCGGATACTCTATCTGGGTCTGTCCTTATCAACTGCAGGAGCCGGTTGGGTTGGCGGCCCTAGATGGGCTGGTGCAGCAGCTTCGCCCCTTGCCAGAGGTGCTGCTGGAGTTGGAAGGGATCCCAGAGCAGAGAGCGGAGAGAGAGTCTCCCTTCTCTACCCTCTTCCCTTCCTTCAGGGGGATCCCGTCCCTACCGGACTTTTTGGCCCAAGGGATCCGACTGGTGTTGGTGGGGGGCAAAGGGGGTGTGGGCAAGACGACGGTGGCCGGGGCCCTGGCTTGGAACTTGGCCAAGCGCCATCCCGACAAGCAGCTGTTGCTGGTCTCTATCGATCCGGCTCACTCGCTGGGGGATCTGTTTCAGACGAAACTGGGTCAGGATCCCATCCCCCTGCTGCCCAACCTGCTGGGGCAGGAGGTCGATGCGGCGGCGGTGCTGGAGCAATTCCGGCAGGATTATCTGGAGGAGGTGGCGGCCATCTTGGCAGGGGAGGGGACGGCAGGGGTGGAAGTCCAATACGACCCACAGGCGTGGCGGCAACTGCTGCAGATGCCCCCACCCGGCTTGGATGAGGTGATGGCCCTGTTGAGTGTTCTCCGACAGGAGACGAGCGGGCAGTTTGACCTGGTGGTGCTGGACACGGCTCCCACAGGCCATCTCTTGCGGTTTCTGCAGATGCCCCAGGCTCTGGAAGGTTGGGTGAGCTTGGCCCTGAAGCTGTGGCTGAAATATCGGGATGTGGTGGGCAGGTCGGAATGGGCGCAGCGGATGCGGGAGCTCTTGGCCCAGGTGCGACAGCTCCGGCAGCAGCTCCAGGATCCCCAGTTTGTTACCTTTATCCCCGTCTTTAACCCCGAGCAAGCAGTTCTGGCGGAAACCGAGCGTCTCTTGGCGGAACTGGATGCTTTGGGGATCCCTCATCCCTACGCCGTTCTCAATCGGGTGTGGTTAGAGGATTCTACCCCCTTTGGAGAGGCCCTCCGCCGTCGTCACCAGACTCTTCTGGCCCAGCTCCCCCAGCCATTTTCCCAGCAGGCCATCTTGACCATCCCCTTCCTACATCCTCCCAGCTTGGAGAATATCGGCTCCTACTTATTGGCTCCTCAGGAGCCCTAACCTAGGGGTAGACCTTGCTCACCCAAGGAGTTATGGATCCCCATCTGGAAGAACGCGCCCGCGAGCTGCGCACCCTGCTGCAGAAGGCCAGCATTGCCTACTATGTCCACGATGCGCCCATCCTGGAAGACAGCGTTTACGACCGCCTCTACCGCGAGCTGCAAGAGCTGGAGCGGGCTTACCCTGAACTGGTCACTCCCGATAGCCCTACTCAGCGGGTGGGAGAAAAACCTGCAGAGCATTTTCCCACCGTCTTCCACCGCATCCCCCTCTACAGCTTGGAAAACGCTTTCAACCCAGAAGAGCTAGAGGAGTGGCAAGAGCGTCTGCTGCGAGTTTTGGGCCGTGCCCCTGTTCCCGACGGCGGGACAGAGGGAGAGCTGGAATATGTATGTGAGCTGAAGATTGATGGCGCCGCCTTGGCCCTAACCTACATCGAGGGTCTTTTGGAGCGGGGTGCTACTCGGGGGGACGGACAGGCCGGAGAGGACATCACCCCCAACGTGCGCGCCATTCGTTCGATTCCCCTGCGGCTGGCGACAGCAGATCCGCCTCCCGTTTTGGAGGTGCGGGGGGAAGTCTATCTGGCCCTAGCCGAGTTTGAACGGATCAACCAAGAGCGTCGTTCCGCTGGGGATCCCCCCTTTGCCAACCCGCGCAACTGTGCTGCCGGTACCCTGCGGCAGTTGGATAGCCGCGTTGTGGCCGCCCGCAAGCTCAGCTTCTTCGCCTACGCCCTCCACTGGCCGGAGGGATGGCCTGCCGGGGATCCCCCGCAAACCCAGTGGCAGTGTCTGCAGCAGCTCAAGGAATTGGGATTTCCAGTCAACCCCCTTTCCCAGGTCTGTCGGGGCTTGGGAGAAGTGATCCAATTTTATGAGCGATGGCGGGGTGCCCAGCTCCCCTACGCCAGCGACGGGGTGGTGGTGAAATTGAACTCCTTGCGGCTGCAGGAGGAGGCCGGCTTTACGCAAAAATTTCCCCGCTGGGCCATTGCCCTCAAATACCCTGCCCAGGAAGTCCCCACCCGCATCCGCGCCATCCTCGCCAGCGTGGGCCGTACCGGCGCCGTCACTCCAGTGGCAGAGCTGGAGCCGGTTCCTTTGGCCGGCACCCTTGTCAGCCGCGCCAGCCTGCACAATGCCGATCGCCTGCGGGAGCTGGATGTGCACATTGGCGATACTGCCATCGTGCGCAAAGCCGGGGAGATCATCCCGGAGGTGGTCGGGATCCTGAAGGAATTGCGCCCTGCCGACGCTGTTCCCTACAGCCTGCCCAGCCAGTGCCCCGAATGCCACGCCCCTTTGGTTCGTCCCCCTGGCGAAGCCGTGACCCGCTGCCCCAACCCCGAGTGCCCGGCCAAGCTGCGGGGCCAATTGCAGCACTGGGCCAGCCGTGATGCTTTGGATATCGAAGGCTTAGGGGAAAAGCGGGCAGCCCAATTGGTGGAGAGCTTGGGGGTGCGCACCGTAGCCGATCTCTACCGCCTCACCCCAGAGCAGTTGCAGGGTTTGGAGGGAATGGGATCCCGCTCCAGCCAAAAGCTGGTGCAAGCCATTCAGCGCTCTCGCCAGCAGCCCTGGGAACGGGTGCTCTACGGGCTGGGGATCCCCCATGTGGGGGTGGTCACCGCCCAGATTTTGGCCGGCCATTTTCCCACCCCTGAGCTTTTGGCCCAAGCCAGCGCAGAAACCATCGCCCAGATCTATGGGATAGGCGCGGAAGTGGCGGAAGCGGTGGTGGCCTGGTTTGCCGAGCCGGCCCATCGTCGCCTGTTGCAGGAGTTGCAGGCGCTAGGGATCCCCGCTCTTCCTCAGCAGGAGAACCCTGCCGTCTCCCAGATCCTGGCCGGGAAAAAATTCGTAATCACCGGCACCTTGCCCACCCTCTCCCGCCAGCAGGCCAAGGCTTGGATTGAGAGTCGGGGGGGCAAAGTCACCGCCAGCGTCAGCCGCCAAACCGACTACGTGGTGGTGGGCTCTGACCCCGGCTCCAAGCTGGAGCAAGCCCAACAACTGGGGATCCCCCTGCTGACCGAAGCGGAGCTGTTGGCGCTGGATCCCACCGTGGAATCCGGTGATCTGCATCCTTGACAGGGTGGATCCCCGAAAAACTTGGGTAGGGTGGGTTGTCTTAGCGGCAGGGATAATTTATGATTCACCTCTAGTGAGGAGTGGACGCCAATAGGGGGAAGCGAACGAAACACGGACAGTTCCTTCCCCTTTTTGGTTACAAAAAGGCGCGGCCACACCTCCAAAAAGTATCCAACTTAACTGAAGGATTCCTTTGCCAGTGCCAAATAAGTTCAACTATGATGGGATCAGCGGAGACGCATGTTTCCGTTCACTCCTCACACCATCTTCCGCTCGGCGTCAAGTCGGGCGGTTTTTCTATAAATCCGTCCAAAGGATGTATGACCATTCCCGATAGCAGCGAAACGGCTCACCCCTTCCATTTCCAGTTTTCCTCCTTGTAAGACACTTGGGGAGAACCGAGGCTGTGGCGTTTGCACGGGTAGCGCAGAGCGCTGGAGAAGCAAGAATGAAACACCTCCGTTGCATTGCTTCCCAGCTCCCCTTTGAAGAGTGGGTGGTCGCGGAAGCGGCACGGAGCGCTTGGGAAGTGTCTCAATCCAGTTTGAAATGACTATATCTCCAGTCTTTCCAGTTGATCCCCATGGGAATCTCTTGGCACCCTGCCCCCTTGGGGATCCGGAAACAAGCCCTACGAGCCCAGTGGAGATGCTAGACTAGTAGGTCAGTGAGATTCCACCAACTTCGGCCTCCTTACGCTTTCGCAGCCAATTTGCGACTGGATTGGAAGGTTTAGTTTTCTTCTGGCTTTTGCCGGATTAGGATAGCCAAGAGCAAGCAGCAACGAGGATCCCATGGCCAAATATGACTCCCATCTAAAGTGCTCCTTCTGCAACAAGTCACAGGATCAGGTGCGTAAGTTGATTGCGGGGCCGGGGGTCTACATCTGTGACGAGTGCGTGGAGCTCTGCAACGAGATTTTGGATGAGGAACTCTACGACGGCAACACTCCTCCTGCTGCCGCCCCTGCCGGCGGCCGGCGTGAAGCTCCTAAAAAATCCTCCCGCAGCCTGCCTTCTTTGGCGCAGTTGCCCAAGCCGCAGGAGATCATGCGCTATCTCGACCAATATGTGATTGGCCAAGAAAAAGCTAAGAAGGTTTTGTCGGTGGCGGTTTACAACCACTACAAGCGTCTGGCTGCCAAGGCCAACCCCGGTAGCGTCGGAGTTTCGGAACTGGATGAGGTGGAGCTACAGAAGTCCAACATTTTGATCATTGGCCCCACTGGCTCCGGCAAAACCCTGCTGGCGGAAACCCTGGCTCGCATGTTGGATGTGCCTTTTGCGGTTGCAGATGCTACCACCCTTACGGAAGCTGGCTATGTGGGCGAGGATGTGGAAAACATCCTGTTGCGCTTGCTGCAGGTGGCGGACATGGACGTAGAAGAGGCCCAGCGCGGCATCATCTACATCGACGAAATCGACAAAATTGCCCGCAAAAGCGAGAACCCCTCCATTACCCGCGATGTCTCCGGCGAGGGGGTGCAGCAGGCTTTGTTGAAGATGCTGGAAGGGACAATAGCCAACGTGCCTCCCCAGGGAGGGCGCAAGCACCCCTATCAAGACTGCATTCAAATCGACACTTCCAACATCCTCTTCATTTGCGGGGGGGCTTTTGTTGGCCTGGAAAAAGTAATCGAGCAGCGCATTGGCAAGAAATTGATGGGCTTTATCAAGCCAGGGGAGCAATTGTCGGTTAGCCGCGAGCAACGTATGGCCAATGCCCTCAAGGCTTTGGAGCCTGAAGACTTGATCAAGTACGGCATGATTCCCGAATTCACGGGGCGGCTCCCGGTAGTGGCGACTTTGGATCCGCTGGATGAGAAGGCGCTGGAGGCGATCCTGACGCAGCCCAAAAACGCCATTCTCAAGCAGGCGCAGAAGCTGTTGCGCATGGACGGGGTGGAACTGGAGTTTGAACCTGCCGCCATTGCTGCCATTGCCAAAGAGGCTTATCGCCGCAAGACCGGGGCTCGCGCCCTGCGGGCCATTGTGGAAGAGCTAATGCTGGATGTGATGTACGAGGCACCCTCCCGCCGCGACCTAAAGCACATCCGCATCACCGCAGAGATGGTGGAGCGCCGTTCCACCCGCGAGCTGATTCCTCACCCCTCTACGCTGCCCAAGCCTGAGTCGGCCTAGAGTCGCGGCCCTTCCGATCCCTGCTGGATGAACTTATGATCTGTTCTTGAAAGAGGGGGCAGGAGAGCACATGGCAGGGACTACGTTCCGCTGGCGCGAACGGCAGCGGGTGGATCGTGAATATGCGGTAATTGGTCTGGGGCGCTTTGGTTCTAGCTTGGCTCTCACCTTGATGGAGCGAGGGCACAATGTCTTGGGGATCGACCGCAGCCGCGAGATTGTGCAGCGCCTGGCGGATCAGCTGACGCAGGTGGTGGCCCTCGATTCCAGCGATGAAGATGCGCTGCGAGCGGTGGATATCCTCTCCTTCGACACGGTGGTGGTGGCCATTGGCAGCGATTTCGAGAGCAATTTGCTGACGACGGTGGCCCTGAAAAGTCTGGGGGTGCGCAATGTGGTCTGTAAGGCGTCGACCGAGCGGCAACGCTCTATTCTCCTGCGAGTGGGGGCAGATCGGGTGGTGTTGCCGGAGCAAGAGGCAGGGCGCCGTTTGGCTCAGGTGTTGACAGCACCGGGGATCCTAGATCAGCTAGAGCTGGAGCCGGGCTACAGCATTACGGAATTACAGGTGCCGGAGGCGTTGGTGGGCCATACGCTGGCGGAGTCGGATCTGCGTCGCCGCTTCGGCATCACGGTGCTGGTGGTGAAGCGAAAGCAATCGCTGGTGGTCTCTCCCCCCGCAGACTACCTGCTGGAAAAGGGGGATTTGCTGGTGGTTCTGGGGGCCAATACCAACATCTCGCGGCTGAATGAAATGTAGGGAGGGCTCCGATGAGAGAGGGCTCCGCCCCGCTTCCGCGAGAGGAGGGCTCTGAGCGCTTGGTTCCATCAGTGCCATCCCGCGCCCGCCACCTGCCGACACCGGGCTCGGCATTGTCTCAGTCCTCTAGGGCCTTTGGGAATCGTCTGCAGTGGTTTTTTGGGGGGGACAGGCGTCGCCCGCTGCCGCCGCCATTGCGGCTGGTCACAGGGTTGGGGCTCTTGGCAGTGGTGGGAACTTTGGTGCTCATGTTGCCGGGGATCGGGCGCGGGGATCCCTTGAGCTGGAATGAGGCGCTGTTTACGGCCATGTCGGCCCTGAGCGTGACGGGGCTCTCGACGATTGTGGTGGCGGAGGATCTCACCCTGTTGGGCCAGATTGTGCTGCTGATCCTGATTCAGATTGGCGGGGTGGGCTTCATGGTGTTGGCGGTGGTGGTGTTTCAATTGATCGGGCGGCGCATTTCCCTCCTCAATCGCTTGGCGCTGTGCAATTCGCTGGGGCTCATCGATCCGGGGGCGATCCTGGAATTGACTCGGCGGGTGCTGCTGGGGGTCACCCTCATTGAGTTGGGGGGGGCTCTGCTGCTCTGGGTGCACTGGCGGGATCTCTATGGGCCGGAGCGGGCGGTTTTTCTGGCTATTTTTCACGCGGTGTCGGCCTTTTGTAATGCAGGATTTGACCTGTTTGGCCGGGAAGGGATCCCTACAGACGGTCTGTCGCTGGCGATTTTGGCCGGTCTGATTTTTATCGGCGGTTTGGGCATCCCGGTTTTGTCGGATTTGTTAACCTGGCCACGGGGCCACCGCCCCTCTCTGCACACCCGGATTACCCTGGGCGTGGTGGTGGTTTTGCTCTGCACGGGCGGCATTGGCTTGTTTTTGGGAGAGAGCTTGCCCGGCGGATCCCTGCTGGAGGTAAGCTGGCCCCACCGCTTGGGCCTGACGTTTTTTCAGTCGGTTTCTGCCCGAACGGCTGGGTTTGCCGCGATCCCCATTGAGGATTTGACCCCGGCAAGCCAGTTGCTGCTGATGGCTCTCATGTTTATTGGGGCAGCCCCAGCTTCTATGGGGGGCGGCATGACCACCGGCACCTTGGCGGTGTTGGTGTTGGCTCTCTGGGGCTATGCCCGCGGTTTGCCCAGCGCTCAAATTGCCGGGCGCAGCTTGGATCCCTCCATGGTGCGCAAGGCGGCAGCGGTGTTAACGGTTTCTCTGTTTGTGGTGTTGTTGGCGGCTTGGTTGATTTTGCTGACCCACAGTAACAGTAGGTTGGATCCGGTGTTGTTTGAGGTGATCTCCGCCTTTGCCACCTGCGGCCTCTCGACGGGCTTTACCGGGGAGCTCAACTGGTTTGGCCAACTGATCATTGTGCTGGTGATGTTCTGGGGCCGGTTGGGGGCATTGACGATTGTCTTGGCCTTGGCTCAACAACAGCCCCGCCCGTTGGTAACCTACCCTGAAGAGTCGATCCTAATCGGTTAGTCCAGAACTGAGGAGAGAGCAGCCTCCGTTAGACTGAGTAAGGGATCCCTTCGTCCCTCTCGTTACCGGGAGCCATCTGTGTCCAAGTTTCTTTTGATCGGTTCTACCGAGCCCTTCAGCGGTAAGTCGGCTGCCATCTTGGGTTTGGCCAAACACCTGCAGCAGCAAGGGATAAAAGTCACCTATGGGAAGCCCATCGGTTCTTGCGAGCGGGAAGATTGCTCGCTGGAAGGGGGCGATCCGGATATGCGCTTTGTGGCGGAGTCTCTGCGGCTGACGATGGATCAAATGCCGCCGATGCTGCTCCGGCTCAACGAAGAGGCTTTGCTGGCTCAAATGAAGCGAGCTCCCGGGGATCCAGCTCCAGAGTGCCCGGTTGCCCCTCTGTTGGAGTTTGTCCAGCGCTCCCCTGCCGATTTGGTGCTGCTGGAAGGCCCAGCCGATCTTTACGAGGGGGAATTGTTTGGCCTGTCGCTGGCCAAGATGGCCCAAGCCCTGGATGCTCCGGTACTGCTGATCAGTCGCTACCATTCCTCCTTGGCTGTTGATTCTCTTCTCTTTGTCCATCGTCAACTGGGATCCCGCTTGGCAGGCGTGCTGCTGAACGATGTGCCACCTGACCAAATGCAACCGGCAAAAACGATCATTCGGCCTTTTTTGGAGGGACACGGGATCCCGGTGCTGGGGATTTTGCCCTCCCATCGCATTTTGCGCAGCATCAGCGTTGGGGAGTTGGTGCGGCAACTGGATGCCGAGGTGCTCTGCTGTCCGGATCGGATGGACCTGATGGTTGAAGACATTGCGGTAGGGGCGATGAACGTCAACTCGGCCTTGAAGTACTTCCGTAAGCTGGATCACAAGGCGGTGATCACCGGCGGAGACCGCACCGATATTCAACTGGCCGCCCTAGAAACTTCCACCCTCTGCCTGATCTTGACCGGCAAGCTCCCTCTGGATCCCCGCATTCAGTCTCGAGCAGAAGAGCTGGAAGTGCCGATCCTCTCGGTGGATCTGGACACCTTCACCACCATCAACCGCATCGAACGGGTTTTTGGGCAGATTCGCCTGCACGAGGAGGTGAAAGTCCGCTGCATCCAAGAGCTAATGTCAGCGAATTTTGACTTTTCCCGTCTCTATGCTCATTTGGGCTTGACACAACCCCTAGTGTCGGCGGTAGGTGCATAAGAAAAGTTATTACTGGCTTCTCTATATTTGGTGTCTAAATAGATATTTCTTCGAGATTGAGCACTATACCTGATCAAGATGAAATAAGCTCAGTTTTGACGCGCTGGTCTCTAGTGTCTGATGCTTTCCAGTATCTGCAATGATTTCTGCAAAAAAACGCAGGGATCTCTCGCCGGTTTGGCCTACTCACCAAATTCGAGAGATATCATGCGAGTATTCATCACCTCAACACACCACTCCTCCCCCAGATTTTCTGGGGGTTTTTGTTCGTACTGTTTTTAACCTTGTGCGTCAGTGTCACGTAAGCTGATGTTGACGGGGTTTATGCTGCTAATAGTGTGAAACAAAGCTTTTCTGAAGCTGAATACACTAAACAGTGGTGCCGGCACGCCCTTCTGCAATAAGATGCAGTGTCTGTTGTCGAGCCGGGATCCCAAATGTTGCCGTTAGCGCCGGATGAGCACCATGGCCAAGGTTTCACGGATGCACGGCCGCAAAGGAGCGGGCCCCAGCCGTCTGGTTGCCTGCCCCCACAGTGGCATCTTCACCGACGGGGGATGTTCTCCCAATCCGGGGCCAGGGGGATGGGCCGTGGTGGTGGTTCAAGATGATCGGGTTGTGGAAGAGTTTTGGGGAGGGGATCCCGATAGCACCAGCAACCGCATGGAGTTGACCGGCCTCATCCGGGCCTTGCAATATTGCCGCCACACCCAGGGCAACGGCGTAGATACCATCTACAGCGACTCCCACCTTTGCGTACAGACCTACAACGACTGGATGGATCGCTGGGCAGCGCAGGGGTGGCGGCGGCGCACCGGGCCGGTGGAAAACTTGGATCTGGTTCAGGAACTGTATCAACTAAAGCAGCAGTGCCCTCAGGTGCAGGTGGTTTGGATCCCAGCCCACCAAGGTCTGCGCTGGAACGAGTACGTGGATGGGTTGGTTGCCCAGGCTCGAGCCAGAGTGACCGTTCCTCCAGAAGTTAGGGGTTGAGGTTCCACACCGGCAGTGGGGGCACTGTGAAACTGGTTAGCAGCAAGATGCTTGCCAAGACTACAAGGCTGTTAGGCTTGGCTTGACTGCAAGGTGCAGAACTTCCTGGATGGTTTTAGCCATGCGCTCCCAGGTAAAAGACTTAACCCACTCTAAGCCTTTCCTGACTTTCTCAGCGCGCAACTTGGGATCCAGAACCTGAACCAGGGTGTCCGACAAAGAGTCCTCTACATAAAATGCAGCTTCTCCTCCTACTTCCACTAAGGCAGAGTTGGGATAGATAATGACAGGGGTCCCACAGGCCATGGCCTCCAATACGGGTAGCCCGAATCCCTCATATGCACTTGGGTAAACCAGCGCCACGGCATTCTGGTAGGCTTGAACCAACTGCTGCAGATCTAGATAAGCATTCATAACAGGTTGCGGAGCTGCCGCCTGTCGATAAGCCTCTGGAGTCGACCAGGAATGAGTGCAAAGGACAGGGAAAGGCTTATAGGACCACTGCTGATAAGCTTCAAAAAATAACTCCTGTCGTTTGTAAGCGCCTTGGTGGCATCCAATCAGCAGCCAGTGCTTGGGAATAGCTGAGGGATCCGGCTTGAATACACTGGTGTCAACCCCAGGGTAAGCTACTACTGCCTCTTTGCCAGTTAGACGCAGCAAGTCACAGGCCGTGTTTTGGCTAACAGCTACAATGCGAGCGGCTGCTTCAAGGGCTGCGTGCTTTTGGCGCCACATGGGATCTGAGAGATCCCAACCCAGCACTTCTGGGATCATGTCATGGAGCAGGAGCACCTGCGGAATGTCAGAGGGCAGGTATGTATGGTAGGTGCTCATAAAAACATCAGCCCCTGACCAAATAAAAGCTTGTCTCAACTCAGGATCATCCCAGCGGGCGTAGCTAAAGGGGTGACCCTGCATTCTCTCGACACCCTGGGGTAGCTCTCCCATGCCACCCCGATCGTAGAAAGTGATGCGAATCCCCAGCTGAGGCAATTCCCGCAGTAAGTTGCGCCAAACTGTAGCAATACCAGTTTGGTGCATCTGGAAGAACACCCCGTCCACAAATAGGTGAAGACGTTGCCGCACCTCTACCACCAAGGGATCCCCGTATGCCCAGGGGAAAAAGGGCTGCAGGGAGCAGGGCTTTTCCGCTTTTTGCAACTCTTCCCAAGCTCTGACAGCTCCTTGGTAGCCGTAGTAGGATTCCTTAAACTCCACCTGCTTTCGCAATGCATAGGCATAGTGGTCAAACACTAAGCCCTCTGCTTCCGTTTGGTCTGCGGTCAGAACCCTCTCGGGAAGTCGTCCCTTTCGGATCAATACAGGTGGCTCGTGAGTTTGCCACTCGCACTCAGAGGGATCCCATCTCCAGACCCGCCACCACTCCATCTGGGGGTTGTTGCCCCACTTACCTTTGTTGTCCAGGACAAGATTGGGGCCCACGAAGTAACGACAGTAGAACTGGGCCGCCTCTAGAGTGGGATCTGCTTCAAAGCGTCGATGAACCCGCCGGATTTGTTCGACTGTCCAAATTTCGTCTGCATCCAACTGCCACAGCAAGCAGGGATAGTCAGGTTGGGCTGCCCTGACCATTTCAATTTTGCCATCCCAAAACTGGCCATCGGGCTTCTGAACAAGCCGAACACGGCTGTCTTTGGCTGCCAAGTCCCTCAAGTATTCGACCGTACCATCCAAGCTGTGCCCCTGGGAGTATTCCTCAGGGATGCGGCCGCCGTTGGCTAAGCTCCACCCTGTGTCATGGCGTAAGGCAGCAACGCCCTCGACCACCACCCACTGCCAGGGGATCCCTAGCTTATCCAACTCGCAGAGGGTGGAGTAGTGGCGCTCAATGTACGGCTCCCCGTCTAAAACAATGGTGAAGAAGTGAATGGGAAGAGTGGCTCTGCTGTCTTTAAAGATGGCAAAGCCTTTGCGGACATTTCCCCAGCAAATGAGTCGGTAGCCATAGCTGGAGAGCTCCGTCAAGCAACGGCTGTTCTTAAAAGCGAAGATGTCATCCAGGGCAATATACTTGGGGCGAGCGCCCTGTTCCAAAAAAGCTTGGAGGTCATACCAGCCCGTAAACTCGCCGCCGTCAATGAGAAGAAGGTCGGGGTCGGGAACTCGGCTTGCCCCATCTGTGGGAACAGACTTGAGTAAATCTTGTCCCTCCTGGTGCCATTCCAGAGCCTGCTCTCGGCTATAGGGGGCCCAAAAGCTGGAGCAAGATTTCAGCCATTCTTCCACCTCCTCCACTGTAGCGATCCTAGGTTGGGCAGCAGCGTGAATGGGGATACAGCGGGGATCCTTGCTTACCCTTCTAGCCAGCTCTTTGTAGCGCTCAGGATGAGCTTCTATGCTGTAGATGCGAACAGAGTTGGGAAGGGCGTAGCGCAAAACAGCTGTGGATCCTTCTCCACTACTGGCCCCTACCTCGACCACCACCCGCAGGGAGGGATCCCTGCAAATTTCTGCAAGAGCTGCTCCAAAAGGCTCATCTAGCCGGATTTCTGGTGGGATATACCACTCTGGCCAGGCGGAGTCGCCGTTCCGTTTCTGATTGACCCAGCGGCCATACGCAGCAGCAGCTTCTCGATGATAGAAGGAACTGGCTGTGGGTAAAAAGGCATCAGCCTCCTCCTGAGAGAGGTCACGAAGGTATTGAGTAACCTGAAATAGCCACAGGCGCGCCACTTCCTCGCCTGTCTGGGGATCGTAAAGAGAGTTGATAAAGGCATTTGGAGGCCAATCTTCTAGAATTTGCTTCAATACTAACCACACCCAATCCTCTTCCCCAGCTCTAGCGAAGCAGTCAAGGCTGTGCGCCAGCAGCTGAAGTCTATGGTGGTGGTGTACAGGAAGCTTTAGGGCTTCCTCCCGCATGCGTTCTGCAACAGGTTGATAGACAATCGACAGAACTTGCAAAAGTCGCTTTGTCTGTGGCCACAATAACCCTTCTAGAGATCCACCCCTGTACCTTTCTGCAAACTCAGGAGCGATGGAAAGAGCAATGGTCTCTAGGAGAATTGAGGGAATACTTTCTTGTTCGGCCTGGGCAAAAAAGGCAGAGTAGGATCCTTGCCAAAATAAAGTTCCCAGCTGTTCAAAGTTGGTGGCTTGCGTCACAGCTAATGACCCCCATTGCTCTTCCTGCTAGAGAGAAGGAGTAGCTCTGCTTAAGCTCAAGCATAGCAAGAATTGCAACTTCTGTCAAAGGGAGAAGTGTCATTGCCTGGGGAAAAGCAACATGTACAGGAAAGCTTCAAGTTTGTTGCAGGAAATGTTCAACTGATAACTATTCCTGTCTTGGCTGCTATCGCCGCGGGGCAAGCATTTCGTGGACTTTGGTTCACTACAGCTCCTCCAGGCCGAGTTTGGGATCTTATTACGCTACAGCCTATTAAGAGGCTACAGGATACAGCTGTAAGCCTGCCTGTTCTGGACTCATCGGAATCAAGCCTCAGAAACACGACGTTTTGTATCCCTTGATCTGTGAACAGGCCGTAGGTTTACTCACAATTTAGACTATCTTGTTAGACTATCTTGACTTGTGCTAGAGTGGGCTATTTTTTCACTTACAGAAAATTTGGGTTTGCAGGCTCATGCCTAGATGCTACGATTGGCTATATCCACTAGCTGCTTAGGTAGCCGCCATGCAAGTCCAGCTTCATTCTCGGCTGCGCCCTCTCTCTCTGACGTTGATGGCGGTGGGGGGCTCTTGGCTTCTGGGATCCTGCCAACTCAGAGGGCCACAAGTGCAGTTGCCCGGCGATGTTATGCCGGAAACCGTGCTGGTTCCTCAGTCGGCACCCTTGGTGCTGACTTTTTCTACCCAACCGGAAGAATCTTTTCGCACTCACCCTGACCTTTTGGCCCAGTGGGAGAGCTGGACGGCAGAAGCTTTGGCTGAAACCGGCAAGGAGTTCTCTCGGGAAGAGATGCAAGCCTGGGCCGGCGAGCAATTCACGATGGCAGTGGTGATTCCCAATCTGGTGCCCGGAGCTGCCGAGCCGGTGCCTGGGATCCTGTTTGGAGCCAGCACCCGCAACGCTGATTTGTCTGGGCAATTCTTGGCCCAGGTGCGGCAACAGGCAGCAGCAGAAGGGGCGAACTTCGAGCAGCGCCAGGAGCAAGGGGTCACCTTGTATGTGCAAACCAACGGAGAGCCGGGCGAGCGGTGGGTGACTGCTGAGTTTGGCAACCGCTTTGTGGCGGTGGCCAACGACCCGAGGGTGATGCAGCAGGCGATTGCTGTGTATCGCGGCGAAGCAGAGCCGATTGGCCGCTCCGAAAGTTTCCGCACCGCCGTTGGCAATCTCTACAAGAAGAGCGGCACGCTGGCCTTTGCCTACTTCAACTTCCAGGCTTTGCAGGAGGATCCCGAGTCTTTCCAAGACTGGATGCAGGATTTGGATCCGGCGACGCTGGGATCCCTGCAACCCCTGCGCTCTTTGGCCATGGCTGCCCACTGGCAGGAGCAGGGCCTGCGGCTGCGCATGTTGACCCAGACCGATCCGAAAACCCAGGTGCAGGGGGGGTGGCAAACGGCTCGCGGCGAACTCATTCAGCGGCTGCCCGGCAATGCCTTGGCGGTGCTGACCACCCAACAGATTGCCCAGCGCTGGCAAGCCGTTATGCCTGAGCTGGAAAAAGATCCGCCGGTCAAAGAGTCGTTAGAGGAGCTGCGGGCTGAGTTTCGCGCCAATACCCGTTTGGACTTGGAAAAAGATCTGCTGGCTTGGATGGATGGGGAGATGGCCTTGCTGGTGGCACCGGATGCCCAGGCCCATCCCCTGTTGCAGGGCATGGGAGCAGCCTTGGTGATCGAGACCAGCCAAAAAGACAAGGCCAACGCGGCCCTGACTCAGTTGGATCGGCTGGCCCAAGAATCGGGAGTAGGGGTAACGGAGGCGGGTGGACAGGTGACGTGGGCGGATCCCTTGTTTAACCGCCCGCTTTTGACCCGCGCCTGGGAAGGCAACTATTTGATCGTGACCAGCAGCACGGCGGCGCTGCAAACCCTCGCCCAACGCCAGGGCAATTTGCTTCCCCAAACCGAGCCGCTGAAAACCCTCTACGATCAGTTGCCCAAGCCCAACTACGGCTACTTTTTGCTGAATTGGCAAGGGATCCGAACAGTGCTGGAGGCCACACTACCGGGTGGTTTGGCAGGCTTGGAGCCGGAGGCCCGTGAGCTGCTGACCCGCATCGATGGGCTGGGGATTACCAGCTACCCTGCCGGGGATCACGCCTTTGGGGTGGAGCTGCTGGTCACCGTGCCGCCCAAGCCACAGCCGTAAGCTCTTTCCCCCTTCTCCCTTGGGGAGAGGGGCTGGGGGTGAGAGCTACAGCCGAATCAAGCCATAGGTGAGAGCATAGCGCACCAGCTCGGTGCGGCTGCTGGTGCCTGTCTTGTTCAGCAGGCGGGTGACGTATTTTTCCACGTTGCGCACGCTGGTTTGCAGCTGCTTGGCAATCTCCTTGTTCATCAGCCCTTCTGCCACCTTCTCCAACACCTGTTGTTCCCGCGGCGTCAGCTCTACCTTGATGGGTGGGGGCAGGGGGGTGGGGGCAGAGGTCTGGGCAGGCGTGGCTGTGGCAAGGGTGCGCTCCGACAGCAGGGCGCGAATCGAGGCCAGCTCGCGGGCCACCACCTCCGAAGGGCTGGCAGCGCGGGATCGCTCAATGAGATTGGAGACGATGGCCACCAGCTCCTCCGGATCGAAGGGCTTGGGCAAATAGGCATCGACACCGGCCCGGTAACCCTGGATGCGGTCGGCGGTCATCCCCTTGGCGGTGAGGAACACCACCGGCAGATGGCTGTAGGGCTCGAGTTTTCGCAGTTGGGCCAAAAATTGATAGCCATCCATGCCCGGCATCATGATGTCGGAGATGATCAACTGAGGCTGGGCCGTGCTGAGCAGTTGCAGAGCCTGCTGGGCGTTGGCCGCCGGGATCACCTCAAAGCCGCTGTCCTCGAGGTAGGCTTGCACCGCTTCCCGTAAGCCGGGTTCATCATCTACTAGCAGAATGCGGGCTGCTGGACTGGCAGCAGGGGGTTCGGGTTTGGCTGGGGGAGAAGAGGCCATCTGCAGCTCCTGGGTAGCGTTCAAGCGTTTGGCGGCACCTGCCATCCCATATCTCTACAATCTTCCTACTAACCTGTGGGCAATCTCAGGCGAAAACAGGAGCCTTGGGGGGAGCTTTCCACCTGGAGATCTCCGCCCATCCGGGTGGCCAGGTCGCGGCTAATGGCCAACCCCAGCCCCTGCCCTGGCTTAGAAAGATCTGCCCGAAAAAAGGGATCGAAGATCCGCTCCAGGTTCTCAGGGTGGATGCCGGGGCCGTTGTCGCAGACGGCAACGAACACTTCCCATTGCGAAGCAGTTGAGGGATCTTCACCCAACTCCACCTTCAGCCGGATCTCACCTGGGGGCGGGGTGTACTTGCAAGCGTTGTCGATCAAGTTATCAAGCACCTGCCGCAGGGCACGCGGATCGGCTTGTACAGGGGGTAGGGAAGGGGGCAGAACGGCTTGAAAGTGGTGTCCCTGGGTTTCGGCCAAGGCTTGATAGATGGGGATCCACTCCCGCAGCAGGTCGGCCAAGGAGAGGGGCTGAAGCTGGAGGGGGGCCGGGATCCCGTCCAAACGCTCGAACTCCGCCAGCAGCTCCTGCAAATGCTTGCACTCCTGTTCAATGCTCAGGCCAATCCAGTGGTTGCGATCCTCTGGGGGCAAGCGTTTTTGTAATAACTTGGCCAGCGTGCTCAGGGCGGTGAGAGGATTGCGCATTTCGTGAAGCAAAGTGGAAAGCTGCTGGGCAGAAAGAGTGACCCCCTTAACCTTGGGTTCTCCGGCTCCGCAGACGGGTTCAGGCTCTGGGTGGTGTTCAGCAACTTTTCTGGCTCTCGGCATGGATCCAATCCCTAGACTCTCCCGGCGCTGGCAGATCGATCCTAGCCCCATCTTCCCTGGGTTCCGCCACATCAGCGTTGAGACGGTATCGGGATCCCAACTGGGTGGCTTATAGCTGGCGGGGCAGGTAGATGTTGAGAATTTCCCCCCGACGGGCGCGATGGCGCACGGTGAGGTAGCCCCCCAAGGCGCGGAACAGAGTTTGGGTGACGGGAAGGCTGAGGCTCACTGCACCGGTATCCGGCTGCACGACCAACAACTGCCCAATCGCCTGAGGGGATTTGGGCTCTGAGGCAACAGTGGCGTCGCTGCCCTCAGGTGTGTTGACCTGAAACTGAAGTTTGACCAGCTCCCCTGCGCTGACCAACTGGGCGCGAATGTGGCTGCCAGCCGGCGTGCTGCGGGCAATGCGGTCGACCATGCCAAACAGCACCGCTTCCAGCGCCTTGGGATCGCTGACCACATCCGGCAGCTCATCGGGAATCTCCAACTCCAGTTGGGATCCCCGCCGTTCCACCTGCTCCTGCCAGCGAGGCAGGTTTTGCCGCACCAAGTCCACCAGCGCAATGGGCTCTAGCTGAAGCCGACGCCCCTCCTGTGGGGTAGCAGCGGGCATCACCGTTTCTGTAGCCTGGAAAAACAGCCCGAAGCGGTTGATTTGCTCGGTACATTCGCGGTCAATTTTCTCCACGTATTCCCGTACCCGCGACGGCAGATCGTGCCGCTTCAGGATGAGACTAACCAAGGTGCGGATGGTGCTGAGGGGCGTCTGGATCTCGTGGATGAGAGCCCGCAACAGTTCTGCCTCCGAAAGGCTGTTCTGTTGGCCTTGACCGGCAGGCTGGCCATGGGAAGGAGGAGACCGCCGCTTCTGCCAATCTTCTGGCCGGGTTGTGGGCGCAGGGGAGTTCTCGGCTCTGGCGGGGGGTAAGCGAGCGGGCGGGGATCCCGACTCGGCCAGGTTTCCCAGCAGAAGAAGGCTGCTGAAGCGGGCCAGCACCCGCACATGAGGCTCCATGAGGGGATGGTGCTTGATCAGCTCCTGCCAGAAGGGCAAGCGATCCGGCCTACCCTGTTGAACCCGCTGCTCTAGGATCTGCCAAGCCCGATGCACCACTTCCGGCTCAAAAGACACCATCATCCCCCTCTGCCGCGTGTGGGGGTGATGCCCTTGGGCGGCCACCGCCGAAAAAACAGGGGTGAGCACCAGCAAAAAAGGCTCCTCCACCAGGGGATCCTGCGGCAGGAGAGGGATCACCGTCTGGCCAGGGGTCAGAATCGACTCAGGGGACAAGTCAGGGGTAAACAGCCAGGGATCTTCACGGGCCAGCTCCCGCAGCTTCAGGTTCGGTTCTGGAGCGTCAATGGGCGACGGCAGTTGAGGCAGCGGATCCCGAACCACCCAGGGGGGCCACCAAGACACCGGCCCACCGATCACCACCCCAAACTGTCCAACTTCTTGCCATAGCTGGAGCAGGGCTGCCACCGTCTGCTGCCAGGAGCGCTCTCCTGCCCCCGGCAACCATTCCGGCAAGGGCAGATCGGCCCACAAAGCTTCCATCAAGGACAGAAATCGGCGGCTGTTCACGGATCTCTTTGACCCATCCTTCCCTTGTAGGGTAGCGGTTGTGGCCCCTCTGGGGCAGGGGAAAACCTCACCTTTTCCGGGGCGGATCCCCGTCTCACTCAGGGACAAGAATCCTCGTCCTCATACGGTAGCGAGTCTGTCCAATCAGCCTACCCGTCCATCCGGCAGAGTTGCCCCGCGCAAATTGGCCCCGCTGAGGTTGGCTGTGCTCAGATCGGCTCGGGTTAGGATTGCCTCGCCGAGATCGGCATTTTCCAGGTTGGTGCGGCCCAAATAGGCATCCACCAGGTTGGCACACCGCAAATCGGCCCCGGCCAGATTGGCCCGACTGAGATCCGTCCGCGCCAGTTTGGCCGAGCACAAAGAACTCGCGGAAAGATCGGCTGCGGCCAGATCCGCCTCGCTCAAGTTGGCCTCTGTCAAATTCACCTGGCGAAGTATCGCCTCCTTCAAGTTGGCCCGCGCCATCTGCACCCCTTGCAGGTCTGCCCCCAAAAAAGAAACCCCCCTCAGGTCGGTCTCGCTCAGGATGGCTCCCTGCAAACGGGCTTGCTGCAGGCTGGCCCCTCGCAAGTTGGCCTTGATCAAACTGGCCTCTTTTAGGTTGGCCCCGCTCAGGTCGGCCCGTGTCAAATCCGCTCCCGACAGGTTGGCTCCGCTGAGATCGGCGCGGCTGAGGTTGGCGTTGCGCAGTACCGCTCCCCGGCGGCTATCGAAACGGAGATTGGCCCCCCGCAGGCAAGCCCCTCCCAAGTTGGCACTGGTGAGGTTGGCCCAACGCAAATCCGCATCCAGCAGGTTGGCATCGATCAACAGAGCCAGTGTCAGGTTGGCCCCATGCAAATCTGCTCCTTGTAGGGTGGCGCCGTGCAACTGGGCATCTCTGAGATCCGCCTCGCTCAAGTCCGCCTGGCTGAGGTTGGCCCCACCAAGGTTAGCCCCGACGAGGTTGGCCTTCTGCAGCTTGGCCCGCCCCAAGAAGGCGAAGATCAAATTGGCACTGTGCAGGTTTGCTTGGGAGAGATCCACCCCGATCAAATCGGCCCGGCTCAGGTCAAGGGCGGCCAGGTTCTCGCCGGCAAAGTTGATCCGTCCTGCCCGGTAAAGCCGAAGCAGATCCTTGGCATCCATAGAAGAGAGGGGAGAGCTCAGAGAAGTGAGAGAGGAGCTGCACTGGTGGTTATTCTAGATAAGGATCCGGGCGTTTCCCCAGCACTCTGCGCAGCTGATCGCCAGTGTTGAACGGGATCCCCAAACAGCGGGTTTGAGCTTCAAACCAGCCCGAACAGACGGCGCTCTGCCTCCTCCATGCGATCCAAGAAAGCAGCAAATTTGGTGGAGATCTCCCCCACTTCCTGCAAAAAGGCGCGTAGTGTTTGGTACTTGAGAACCAAGGCTTCCTCTAGGGTGCAGGTTTGGAACTGCTCATCCAACGCCTTGCCCAACTCGCTCAGGGTCTGTTCGATAGCAGTTTTGACAGAGCCGACGCTGCGCCGCACCAAACGCATCACCTCCTGCTCCAACTGCGGCTTTTGCTGGGCCAGCTCGCTGCTGGCCAACACCTGTCTTAGGGAAGCATAGGGATCCGCAAGGTTGGTGGGCACCTCAGTGATCGCCTCCGGCAAAGCGTATTCCCCACTGCTGACGTGAGGGGGCTGCACCAGGCGCCACTCCGATTGTTCTAGCTTTTTCAAGATCCCCATGAACATTGCGGCGGATCCCTCGACATCCCTCAAGAAGCCGCGCAGCACCTGGTGTTTGAGGGTCAGATATTGGACGGGATCCTCATCCTGCAGACCTTCGTCCAGGGCGTTGCCCAACTCGCTTAGGGTGTTCTCGATGGCAATCATCAAGGATCCGGCGCTGTGATGGAGCAGTTGGCGGCAGGACTCTGGGAGCTCCTGTTGCAGGTCAGAAGAGGGGGCGGGTGGTGTTGCCGGGGTCGCAAAAGCCGAAAGCTCTGCAGGCTCTTCCTCATCCTCTGGGATCCCAGCGTCAATCCAAGTCATGGAACCGGACAAGGACTCTGTCCTGCCGGCACGAACGGCATCTTCCGTATTCAGCCAATCCAGATCGGCAGAGGGGAGCTCGGCAGCCAACCCTCCAGCGGCGACCGTTTCCGGGGGCACCTCAACGTAAAGAGGCTTCAGCATCTGCAGCACGGCGTTGGCGGCTTGGCCATCCTGATCCGGCTCCTGCAACTGCTGCACCGCCTCCTTCAGCCGGGTTTCCAGTTCTTGGGGGGAGTGGCAGGCATCGTAAAGGGCTCTGAGCAGTTCGTCCAGGCTGTGGCGTCGCAGGGCGGCCAACCCTTGCAGGGTGGGCTCTATTTTGTGGTACAAAGCCGTGAACAGAACCAGCTTGGCCCGCAAAGGACTGGTTTGCCGCATCACCCCTGCCCGCAACTCGAAGGGATCATAGTCTTGCTTTTGCAGTTGCAGACCGCCATATTCCAAGGACAAAACAGGCGAGGGCGTAGCCCAAACTGAGGGATCCGCTTGGGGCTGTTGATACAGGGGCTGTAGCTTGCTTAGCAGCATCTTGGCGATGCGAGCATACTCGGCTTTTTTGTTGATGCGGCTAATGGCATCTCGAAAGCGCTGGCCCAAAGCATCAAGGGTAGCGTGCTGGCGGCAGAGCTGCTCCAGCAGAGCTTTCAGGTCTATTTGGTTCAACTTGCTGACATCGCTTTCCCAAGTGCTGGTGCAGGCAAAGTAAACCAGCTTTTTCACTCGGTCTGCGTACCCGCCCTGCTGCACTTCTTGCACAACAAGGCCAAAGGGATCCGAGACAACCATAGGGAGCTGCTAAGCAGGAGTAGGTGGATCTAAGCTTACGAGGATCTTTGCGGTTTTTGAACAAGGACGGGCACCTTGCTGGGCAGAATAGCATATCCTTCCCAGGCAGAACCCACCTGATGTTTGCCCAGGGATCCCCCAGCCATCAAGTGGGATTTAGCGGCCTATTTTTTGCAGGGCTCTTTCCACCTGTACTACATGGCGGTTCAGTCCCAAGTTTTCCGCTGGGATCCCCAGGGCCAGGCCCACCAATTGTGGCAAATGCAGGATCGGGATCCCCAGCTTGCGCCCGATCACCTCTTCCACCTCCGGCTGCCGAGAGTCCAAGTTGAGGTGACACAGGGGACAGGGGGTGACCAAACAATCCGCTCCCGCCTCTATTGCCTCTACGAGATGCCGGCCTGCCATCGAGAAAGACTGCTGCGGGGCATAGCTGGAAATGGGCCAACCGCAACACTGGGTGCGCCCGCGATACCAAACAGGGGTGGCCCCCAAACGCTCGAAGAGATCCTCCATCAAACGGGGATCCCGTGCCACATCGAAGCGGGAGATGTCGTAGGCCCGCAACAGATAACACCCGTAGAAGGCAGCGCAGCGCAGTCCCAGGAGAGGCCGTTTGACCTGTTGGGCCAATCGCTCCAGGCCGTAGTCATGAGCCAGCACCCACAGCAAATGGCGCACATCGCCTGTGCCCTGGTAGCAGCTCTCGCAGCCTCCTTTCTGGCACAGGGCCTGCACCTGGTGAAAGTACTCTGGACTCGCGGTTTTCGCAGCCTTCAACTTTTCATTCACGCGGCCCAGCACTCCCTGACAGGTGCTGCAGTGGGTAAGCATCGGCAGCCCCAGCGCTTCCGCCAAAGCCAGGTTGCGGGCATTCACCGTATCTTCCAGCAGCTCCGATTCTTCTTTGAAGGTGCCCGAACCACAGCAGGAAGCGGCTTCCAGCTCCACCAGTTCAATGCCCAGATGCCGCGCAATCTGGTCGGTGGAGTCATACAGCTCACGACAGGCCCCCTGGGCCACACAGCCGGGGTAGTAGGCGTAGCGCAAAGGTGAAGGAACAACCGCGGTCATGAGAAGACGTGAGAAGAAGAAGAGAATTGGGTTTGCGATCTCAACGGTAATAACAATCCATGGATCCATTGCCCACACAGCAGAGCACTGGCCTGCCTGCAGAGCGGGAACCCAGAGCTTAAGATCCTACACCCATGCGCTGCCACAGCACATCCGTTGCTGCCCAGGACAGGGAGTTTGTCAAAGCTTCCCTATTTATCTGCCCCTATTTTGAAACCATTCGGAGCCGATACCCTATTTTTCTCCCTGCCTAGTGCCTCCCTAGCCGATGTCGGGTAGATTTGGCGGTAGCCATCGCTGAGGAATCGGTCAACGCCTTATGAACAGCCCGATCCAGGATTGTGAGCCCCCCGTTTCACCTCGCTCTAAGCAGGGCAGTCTGGGTTGGAGCCTTCCTCTAAAAGGTTGGGGATTTGGCTTGTTTTTCGGATCCCTAGTTTGGGCAGGATGGGCAAGTCAACTCCAGCTATGGGCCCAGCCGGTCGAACAGCAACCTCAGGAAGAAGTCCTTGTGCCGGGGCGCAATCTCGATCCTGGGGCGCAAATCCGGGTGCGTAACGAGCTGGTCAAGATCTGTGGGGACTATCGTTGCGAAGGCTATCGCTTTTCGGTACGAGTACCGATCAGCCCTGAAGACACCCTGGAAACTCTGCTGGGGCGGCTGGATACGGAGATGCTGCGGGAGGTGGATCGGGTGTTTCAAACTCGGCCCGATTTGAATCGAGTCATTGTCGATGGCTACGTCTTCTCGGGTACTCCCGCTTTTGTCAGCCGGGAAGTGCTGCTGCAAACAATGTTTGTGCCCCGTCACCGTTGGGAAGTGGGGCGCTTTGGGCCAGAGCAAGATGCGATTTTCTATGCCGAGCTGTTGGGACAGGTGACGCCCTTTCTAACTCCATCCCCAACCCCCACGCCTACACCTGGGCCTGTGCCTGGAGAAGGTGTGCCCCCTCTGCCCCCGCCTCCTGGGGAAACTCCTCCCATAGAGGCAACGCCTACCCCTCAAGAAACCCCAGCCCCTCCGCCTCCGCCCCAAGGGGATGTGATCCAGCGGCAGCCGATCCAGCCCTGAGGGGGTTATGGGGTGGCTAAGTCTGGGTTGTGAGGGATCCTCAGGATCCCTTGTTTTGTGACCAGGCCGGTACCCTCCCAGTTGTCGCGGGGTTGAGTCCTGAGCCGAGGTGATCTAGGCTTCAAAAGTGGAGGGATCCCTCCAATTCATTGCTTGACTGGTGTGTGGCGGCATGGCAGGACACAGCAAGTGGGCCAACATTAAACGGCAAAAGGCCCGTGTAGATGCCAAAAAGGGCAGCCTCTTTACCAAACTCTCGCGGGCCATCATCGTGGCAGCTCGCAACGGCTTGCCAGATCCGGATGGGAATTTTCAGTTGCGGGCGGCAGTGGAGAAAGCCAAAGCAGCGGGGATGCCCAGCGAAAACATTGAACGAGCCATTGCCAAGGGAGCCGGCAACTGGAGCGACGACAGCCCCCTGGAAGAAGTTCGCTACGAGGGCTACGGCCCCGGTGGGGTGGCTGTGTTGATCGAGGCCATGACCGACAACCGCAACCGCACGGCTGCCGAGGTGCGAGAAGCCTTCAGCAAAACCGGCGGCAGCTTGGGAGAAGCCGGCTGCGTAAGCTGGCTGTTCCGGCAAAAAGGGGTGATCAGCCTGGAGGAGGTGTTGGATCCCGAAGCCCTGTTGCTGGCGGTGGCGGAAGCGGGAGGAGACGACTTCAAGGTGGAAGGCACAGGAGCAGAGGTGTACTGCGACTACTCTTTGCTGGAGCAGGTGGCCACCTACCTGAAAAAAGAGGGCTACCCAGTGCAAGATGCGGCCATCCGCTGGATCCCATCCACTGAGGTGCATGTGGAGGATCCCGATACGGCCAAGTCAGTGCTTGCCCTGATGGAGCGTCTCGACAACCTAGACGATGTGCAGAATGTCTACGCCAATTTCGAGATCGACGAGGCGGTGATGGAAAGCCTGGCCTGAGAACAGGCTGCCATCATCTTCCGAGAAAGGGAAACCTTCAACAGAAGCATCCGTCAGCGGAGCTTAACGGCGGTGCCGGCGGCGGTAACGAGGATCATTGTCGTGCTCATGTTGGTATGAATGCTAACGCCTAGGATGCCATTTGCTCCCAAACGTTTGGCTCGCTGCTCCAACTCTTCCAAAACCTTTTTCTGGGCATTCTCGAAAACTTCTTCATAGGTTCTTGTGCGTCCCCCGATGATGTTGCGGAGGCTAGCAAGGAAGTCCCGTAGAACATTGGTGCCATAAACTACCTCGGCGGTAACAATGCCCAAGTAACGCTCAACCTCTCTACCTTGGAGCACGTCTGTAGTGGTCAGCAGCATGGCTTGCTTCCTGGGTCAACACCCACCAAGATAGTCGGGATCCTCAACCTTTGGAATCGGGTTCTTGCCCTGTGTTTTCAGCAGAGTGGCGATATGTCGAAGGGCGACCAATCCCTACAGATAACCGTTCCACAACGCATAGTCATTTATCTCACCGTTGAGGTGAAACAAACGACCGGTTGCTTCCTGCTAAGGCCTCCGGCCCGCTAGCGCGATCAGTTGAAATAGATGGTAATAAAAACCACGACTGCTATCAGCCCTTGCCGCGTGGTAGGGCGCTCAAGGGGATCCCTGGCCAAGACCGGCGGCTGATACAATAGCTGCCCAGGGATCCAAACCAAAGATCTCTAGATCTCTGCTTTTCCAACAGGATTTCCCCACAAGCCCGATGGCAGGCCCGATCCGAGTGGTGGGTAGCTTGAACATGGATTTGGTGGTGCAGGTGCCCCATCATCCCGGCCCTGGGGAAACGGTGCTGGGATCCGACTACGCCACCTACCCTGGCGGTAAGGGAGCCAATCAAGCGGTGGCAGCGGCGCGGGCGGGAGCCCAGGTGGAAATGTGGGGAGCGGTGGGATCCGATGAGTTTGGGCGTCTGCTCCAAGAGAACCTGGAGCACAACGGCGTGGATACCCGCCACCTGAGGCAGTTGGAGGGGCCCAGCGGCCTAGCTTTGATCACAGTGGATCCCGGCGGGCAAAACAGAATTGTGGTCAGCCCTGGAGCCAATGGTCGCTATCTGCCGGAGCATTTGCCTCCCTTTACCCCGGCGGCCCTGCTCCTGCTGCAACTGGAAATCCCCCTGCCCACCGTGCAAGCTGCAGCAGAACAAGCCTTTGCCCAAGGGATCCCGATTTTGCTCAATCCCGCCCCCATCGCGCCATTGCCGGGATCCCTGTTGCGCCAGGTTCGCTACTTGGTGCTCAACGAAACCGAAGCGGCTGCCCTTGCCCAATCTCCTGTGGAGACGCCGGAACAAGCCCAAAAGGTGGCTCAAGAACTGCAGAAACACGGGATCCCAACCGTTATCCTCACCTTGGGAGGGGCAGGGCTGGTCTGGGCAGATGGGGAAGAAAGTGGCCATTGGCCAGCTCATCCTGTGGAAGTGGTGGATACCACCGCTGCCGGAGATGGGTTTTGTGGGGCCTTAGCTGCCTGTTTGGCTGCCGGGGGATCCCTGAGGGAAGCCCTGCGTTTTGCCAATGCCGCCGCTGCTTTGGCCGTAACCCGTGCGGGAGCCCAACCCAGCTTGCCCCAGCGCTCTGAGATTGAGGCGTTTTTGGCCTCTGCCGTAGAAACAGCTTAGACTGCCGCTTGTCAAAAGTTTTTAACATCTGCGGTGGAGAAGTTCATGAGCCGTCTGCGTGGGTGCTAGGGGAAACCGCAACCTCCACAGGACAGAGCGGGGCCAAATCCTTTTTCCGAGCTGCTACTCATCGCCGGCGGAGGGGATCCCTTGCTCCATTGAGTACTGCTCAATAGTGCCTTGTCTTCCCTTGTGGGTGTCTTTAGAGTTAGGTAGTGAAAAGAAAGTATTCGGTAATTCTGATAAAGGCCCGTGAGTACCCTCCTTGCTGAAGATGACGCTCTCTACCGTCAGCATGTTCATAGCCTGCTAACACAACATTTGCCTGAGTTCGGCCCGGTGTATATAGCCTCGAATGGTAGAGAGGCGTTGGAACTCTACCGCCAGCACCACCCCAGCTTCGTGTTGATGGATATCCGCATGCCCGAGATGGCCGGGATCGAGGTAGCACGACAGGTTTGGTCAGAGTGCCCCAGCACGCGCATCATTTTTTGGTCGCATTTTGCCGATGAAGTCTATGTGCGGGAACTGCACAAGATCGTGCCTCCGCAAACCGTCTATGGCTACCTTTTGAAAAATTGCACCGATGAAAAATTGGTCAGCGCTATCCAAGCAGTGGTGCAGGATGAGCAATGTGTGATCGACCGAGAGGTGCGCGGAGTCGATTCCCGTTCACAAAACAAAATTACCGGTCTCAGCGACGCCGAGTACGAAGTGTTGATCGACATTGCCCTCGGCCTCACCGACCAAGCCATTGCTGCACGGCGCTTTTTGTCCCGCCGAGGGGTAACCAACCGTCTGCGCAACCTCTACGACAAACTAGAGGTGAGCAACGACCAAATTGAGAGCGACGAGTGGGGAACCACTTTCAGCTTGCGGGCCAGAGCCATCCGCCTTGCTTTCAAACGGGGGTTGATCAACGCCCAACTGCTGGATGAGGAGGAAGTGCATTTGGATCACTGGCTCAGCCGCTACCGACTGGATCCGCTGGACTAGAGAGGGGGTGTTCGAGCCGTCATCGCTCTTGGCAAGCACTTGTAGTCAATTCCCTTGCCAGCGACCAAGGAGACTTGGGCTCAATGGCTGGCCACCCCGCCAAAGAACTGGGATCAAAGCTCCCTCGTACCGCTATGGAGAAGCAAGCCGGTAGGGTGGGGGGTCGCTAGCGGAAAATCATCTCGGCAACCGCCTCAAAGCCGGCATCCAACAGCCGATCCAAGACCGACTGGGCCTGGCTGCGACTGTCGTACAGGCCCGCCTGCAACACTGTTCTGCCGTTGAAAACCGTTTCCACCGCCTCGGGGATGAGCTGCCGCAATCGGTTCAAGTCATCGCTGCTTTTGGGGGTCACCAACACGCGAAATTGGGTTGCCGAGCCCACAGCAGCCACAGGGGGGGCAACTGGAGTTGTAGTGGGAGCAGAGGGAGTGGCCGGGATCCCTGCCGATGAGCGACGGGCCGGCGGGGGCAGAAGGGTGGTGATATCTGTGAGGGGAGCCGAGGGTGGCCTGGGAACAGGAGCTGCGGGGGCAGGGCCAACCGGCTGAGCAGGTGCGGTAGAGCCATCTGGCGTGAAGGGGACGGCAACAAACTCCTGCGCTTGGGGTTGAGTGTCCGCCGGCTGGGCAGGAACGTTGGGCAAAACGCGCCCCCCCGATCCCGATAGAGAGGCAACTGGGCTGGGATCCGTCGATTGCGGCACCGTCACAACCGGTAAGGTGGAGGGGGTCTCAGCGGCTGGCCGGGGATCCCTGGGAGTAGCCGGCTGGGCCGGGGCACTGGGCAGAGCCAAAGTGCCAGGGGCAATGGGGCGGGGAGCGCTATCGGGGAGAGCGGCGACGGTGGTTTGACCGGACAGATCCAGATCCCCTTTGGCTTTGCCCCGCAGTTGGTTGCCGTTGGCATTGATGCGCAGGCCGCGGGTGGCGTTGTGGATGTCGTATTGGCCGTTGCCCTCAAAGATGTTGTTGCCGGGATCCGTGGCCGTGCCCAAATCCGGCTGGGCAGTGGTGATGGCGGTGAGGCCGGTCTCCAAGTTCTGGGCGATGAGATTGTTGCGCAGGATGGGCCTGGAGCTGCCCCCGACGATCACGCCGGTACGGTTCTGCAGAATGCGGTTGTTGCGCACAACAGGCGCCGAGCGTTGGTCGATGGTGAGGCCAAAGCCGGTTTCTTGGAACAGGTTATTGACGATGGTGGGCTGGGAGGTGCCCAAAACGGAAATGCCGTTGGCCCCGTTTTTATAGAAGCGGTTGCCCTCTACCCAGGGATTGGCAGCGCCAGCGATGAAGATTCCATCGTGGATGCTGCCCACAAAGCTGTTGTTGAGAATGCGCGGGGAGGCCGATTCGACCCAGAGGGCATAGCCGCGCCGCCCTTGGTTGCGCAGGGTAACTCCTCGCACTTCTGCGCCGGTTTCTGCCAGCAGAGCAACATTTTGTCGGCCTAGGGTCGGGCTCATGTAGGTACCGCCGCCGGTGATGAGATAGCCCTCTCCCAAGGTGGACTCGTCCCCACGTAAGGTGAGGCCCGCTTTCAGGCGAATGGGGAAGGTTTCGCCGCTCTCCTCGCTATACACCCCAGGAAAAAGCTGAATGACGCTGCCAGCCTCAGCCCGCTGAATGGCATAAGTAATCGTCTTGAAGGGGTTATTGCGGGATCCATCCCCACGGGTATCGCTGCCGTTGGCTGCATCCACGAAAATGGCCGGGCGATTGTCCGGGAGCGGGGGAGCTTGAGGCAGGGTCTGCTCGCCGGTAATGCCGGTGTCCAGGGAAGTTTGCGCCCAGCCGGGATCCAACTTTGCTGTCAGCAGTAAGGTGGTGCCAAGCATCAGAGAGGTTGCCAGCCGCGTCAGCATTGCAGAACGATGGCGCTGCGCCCGCAGGCCGGGCAGGACTGCTGTAGATTGGTGTTCGCCGGATTTCTGCAGACCAATAGGCAGTAAGGACAATAAGGAAGAGATCATGGTGGTTATCCTCACACCAGGCTGGGCTAGAGAAGAAAGGCCGAGGTTATCCTACCAAACTGAGTAGGCGGGATCCTGCCCTATCCGCCAACTCTAAATACGGACTAACGCAGGCTTTTTTTGCAAGTCTAACACTAGCCCTAGAGTAACCTCCCTGCTTGCGCCATGACCTACAAAACCCTTGTCCCCGAACATCTGCCCCAAGAGCCGTCGCTGCTTGAATCCGGGATCCTGCTGTCTCCGGTCTCACCGTGGCAACCCCTGATTCATCTGCTGCTGTTGGGGATCCCGGCCTTCTTGCTGCTCTTGGGAAAGCTGATGGCTCAGCCGGTCTTGGGCTGGGGGGCGGTGCTGGCTTGGCTGGGCCTGGCGGGCTGGTGGGGGCGATCGCTTTGGGCTCAGATCGGACGCCGTCTTTGGCAGTGGCTGACCACTTGGCCTCAATTGGCCTGGGCGGGAGTGGCCCTCAGCTTGGCCCTGATGGGAGGGGTTGCTGGGAGCGGGGTGTTTTCCGCTTTGGGATCCCTGAGTTGGGAGGCGATTGGGGCTTTGGGAGAAGTGTTTGGGGCCACAGGCCAAATCTTGATTGCCATCCTGGCTGCCTACATTGCCTGGCGGCAGTACATCATCTCCCGCGATCTCACCATTCAGCAGAATATCATCACCCAGCAGCAGACCATCGACGCCTACTTTGAAGGCATTTCCAACCTGGTCTTGTCTCCCGATGGGCAGTTGGACGATTGGCCCCTGGAGCGGGCCATTGCTGCCGGGCGCACGGCTGCTTTGTTGAACGGGGTGGATCGCTTCGGCAAAGCCAAGATCCTGCGCTTTCTCTCCACCGCTAACCTGCTCAGCCCTCTGCGGCGAGACGAACACCTGGGCCGACCCATTCTGGACGGCAAAGGGGGTTACCAGCGGGATCGCGTGAACGGCATCCGAGTGGTCAACCTGGGCACGATGCTGGAGGGAGCCGACCTGCATGGCACCCTGTTGCGGGCGGTGGATTTCAGCGAAGCCAGCCTGGAGCGGGCCAACCTGAGCGGCTGCGATCTCAGCCACACCAATCTGTGCGGAGCTAACTTGCGGAATGCCGACCTGCGCGGGGCCGATCTCTACCGCGCTTTGCTGTTTGTGGGATCCCCTCAGACAGCTTCCCCTGCTCAGCCGGGGCAAAAGCCGGATTTTAAGACCGGAGCCTACACCGGAGCTATCGTGGCAGGGGCAGATTTCCGCCAGGCTCGCCGCCTTTCCCCCGAACAGCGGGCCTACCTGGTCACCTGGGGTGCCAAGCTGGATCCCGCGTCCGAACCTCTCCTCAACTCTCCTCAGCCGCGTTTGGATCCTGCCGACAAAACGGAGTCGTTTCCCCCACCTGCCCCAAGCCCTTGAGCGAGAATGCATTGATGAGCCCGGTTCAGGGCTTTTGCTGCCGATTTTTCGGCTATTGCAACTCGCCTCTCCCTTGGGGATGAGGGCGATCCCTTTCAATTCTCAAACATGGCACGGTTGCTCACCAAGTTCTGGCTGCTGGAGCGCTATCTATTTGGGCAGATGCTCACCCCGGTGCTGACCGGTGTTGCGGGGGGAACCCTGCTGCTGCTGGTGGGCCGACTGTTTACCCTGGCCGAGCGGCTGGTCGAGGGATCCGTCCCCCCCCTGACGGTGTTGCGTCTTTTGGTTTTGGATCTGCCGGAGATGGTGGTGCTGGGCATGCCCATTGCCGCCTTCTTTGCCACCATGCTCACCTTGGGCAAGCTGAGCGGCAACAGCGAGATCACCGCTATGCGGGCAGCCGGGATCCCGTTTAGCCGGATTTTCCGACCCCTGCTGCTGGTGGGGTTGGCCATGAGCTTGAGCGCTTTTTTCATTAGCAACGTGCTGCTGCCGGCCAGCAAACAGCAAATCCGCCAGATCGATCAGCAAGCTTTGCTGGCCCAGGCCACCACCCCGGTGCAATACGATGTCTTTTTCAAAACCGAAGACAACCTCTGGTTCTTCATCCGCCAAGTGGATCCCCGGTTAAATACGATGCAAGATGTTACGATTTTGCGGGTGGATCCCTTGCCGGGGGGCAAATACCAGTTGGCGGAAGTGACCTTGGCCGCTCAGGCAGTGTGGAACGGACTGGAGTGGAGCCTGAGCGAAGGGGCAACCCACCTTTACGGCCCCACGGGTCTCAGCATTGCCGAGCAAACGTTTCATCGCAAGCCGCTGCAAGTTTCCCAGGATCTGGCTACCCTAATGCAGCCGCCGGTTCCCCCCAGCGAGTTGAGCTTGCCGGAGCTGGCGGAGCGGATTTCCCGCCTGGCCCGCTCCAATCTCAATACTCAGGCTCTGCGCACCGAGTTCCACATGCGCTTCTCCCTGCCCTTGGCCAGCTTTTTTGCCGTGCTGATTTCGCTACCCCTGGGATCCACCACCGCGCGGCGGGTGGGACGCTACGGGGGCGTCGTCTTCGGGATCCTGTTGGTGTTTGCCTACTACGTGGTGCTCAGCGTGTCTCGCAGCCTGGGAGAAGCCGGCGCCCTTCCCCCCTGGGCAGCGGCCTGGAGCTTCAACATCCTCTTCGGCGGCCTCGGCCTGCTGCTTTTGGCCCGCTTCTTGCGCTAGAGATCCACCCCAGCATCCGCCAGTCCTACGTTCTCGAAAATCTCCTGCAGAAGACAGGGATCAACTTCCCTTGCTTCTCCTTCCTCCGTCCCCTTACAAGGTAGGGATCAACAGGCCAGGGATCCCATTGCGGGGAGAGTCTGTCTAGACTGGAAAGCAGCCCTACGGGGATCCCTATGCGAATTGGCGTGCCCAAAGAGATCAAAGAGCAAGAGTTCCGTGTCGGGCTGACACCGGCGGCGGTGCGGGCCTTAACCGAACAGGGGCATCAGGTGTGGGTGGAAACCCAAGCAGGCCAGGGGGCGGGCTTCACGGATGAGGACTACCAAAAAGCGGGGGCCAAACTGGCCGCCACCCCTGAGGAGATCTACCAGCAGCAGTTGGTGGTGAAGGTCAAGGAGCCTCTGCCGGCTGAGTATTCTCTGCTCCATCCCGACCTTATTCTGTTCACCTATTTGCACTTGGCCGCCAGCCGCGAGCTGACCCAGGCGCTGTTGCAATCGGGGGCCACCTGCCTCGCCTATGAAACGGTGGAATTGGCAGATGGATCCCTGCCTTTGTTGGCGCCCATGAGCATGATTGCCGGGCGGCTCTCGGTGCAGTTTGGCGCCCATTACCTCACCCGACAACAGGGGGGGCGAGGCGTGTTGCTGGGTGGGATCCCGGGGGTGCCGCCGGGGCGGGTGGTGATCCTGGGCGGGGGAACCGTGGGCACTGAGGCGGCCAAAATGGCCGTAGGCTTGGGGGCGCGGGTGCAGATTTTGGACATCAACCTGCAGCGGCTGAACGAGCTGGAGCTGCTCTTTGGATCCCGTGTGGAGCTGCTCTACAGCACGGCCCAAAGCGTGGAAGAGTGTGTTCGCGAGGCCGACCTGCTGGTGGGGGCAGTGTTGGTGCCGGGAAGGCGGGCGCCGGTCTTGGTGGGAGAAGAGTTGGTGGCCCAAATGCGTCCTCGCTCCCTCATTGTGGATGTGGCGGTGGATCAGGGGGGGTGCATTGCTACCACACGGGTTACCACCCATGCCCAGCCGGTTTACGAAGCCCACGGGGTGCTACACTACGGCGTTCCCAACATGCCCGGAGCCGTTCCCTGGACTTCGACCCAAGCGCTGGTCAACGCCACTCTCCCCTACATCCTCAAGCTGGCCAACCTTGGCCTGGCCGCTGCTTTGGAACAAGACCCGGCCTTGGCCAAAGGGCTAAACGTCAGGGCAGGCAAGCTCATCCACCCGGCGGTGCGGGCCACCTTTCCAGACCTGGGCTAGCTCAGGCAGGGGTTGGCTCCCTGGGGAGAGATGCTACTGTCGCCAGGACAGGACATAGCGCTCCAGAGCCGCAAAAAAGGTGTAGAGCAAAATGCCCATAATGCCGAGGGCAACCAAACCCGCAAAGGCCAAAGGCACATCAAAAGAAGAACTGGCCGACACGATCAGGTAGCCCAGCCCCTGGTTAGAAGCCACCGTCTCCGAGATCACCGAGCCGACAAAAGCAAAGGAGATGGCCACCTTCAACGAGGCAAACAGGTAGGGCATGCTGTGGGGTAGCCCCACCTTGGTGAAGATCTCCCAAGAGCTGGCCCCCAACGAGCGCAGCACATCCCGCATCTCGGCTTCCACCGTCTCCAGCCCCACCGCCACATTGACCGCAATGGGGAAAAAAGCCAGCAAAAAGGCCGTGATCACCGCCGGGATCAGGCCCAAGCCAAACCAAATCGCCAGCAGCGGCACCAAAGCCACCTTCGGGATGGTGTTAAACCCCACCAGCAGCGGGTACAAACACAGATGGGCCAGGCGGGAGCTGCCGATGATCGATCCCAGCAATATCCCCCCCACCAAAGCCAGCGCAAAGGCCAGCAGCGTCGAAGTGAGGGTGGTTAGGGAGTGACGCAGAATCACCGGGCTCCACTGGTTCATGGCTGCGAGGATCTGGGTGGGCGCCGGCAGAATGAAGCGAGGAACGTTGAACAGCCCCACCCCCACCTGCCAGAGCACAATGGTCAAAACGATGGTGGCAGCAGGTAAAATAACAGAAGCCGCTTTGGTCTGCAAAAATCGGTCAAATGATTTTTTCATCGGGATCCCTCGGCAGAGTTGGGCAGTAGTCTATCCAGGCTTGACTAGGCCAATGGCTGTTTAGCCTAATAGCTGCGCCGAATGTGCTTGCGCACTTCCGAGACCAAGTGGTGAAACTCGTCCGTCAGGCAGATCTCCAGCGGGCGTGGACGGGGCAGATCCACTTTGAGGGAAAAGATGATCTCGCTCGGTCGTGGCCCCATCACATAAATGGTATCGGAGAGGAAAACTGCTTCCCGCAAGTCGTGGGTGATCAGAATAGCAGTGCAGCCGGTGCGCATCCACAGCCGTTGCAACATTTCCCACATATCCTCGCGGGTAAAGGCATCCAGAGCAGCAAAAGGTTCGTCCAACAGCAGCAGCTCCGGCTGATGGATCAAAGCGCGGCACAAGGAAGCCCGCTGCCGCATTCCCCCGGAAAGCTGCCAAGGATAGGCTTTCTGAAAACCCTCCAAGCCCACGGTGGCCAGCAGCTCCAGCGCCGACTTTTCATGCTGGGCCAGGTTTTGCTTGAAGGTACGCTTGTAAGGCTCCACCACCTCCAACGGCAGCAACACGTTCTGTAAGGTCGTGCGCCAGGGTAGCAGCACCGGGTTTTGGAAAGCCATGCCCACACTCTTCAGGGGGCCGGTGATGGGCTGCGACTGGAAGTAGAGGGTGCCGCTGTAGTTGGTGTTCAGGCCGGAGACCATCTTCAGCAGCGAGGTTTTGCCACAGCCGCTCGGCCCAACAATGGAGACAAACTCCGAGTGGGCAACAGAAAAGCTGACGTCGCGGATGATCGTGACCGGGGATCCCTTGGTGGGGTACTGCAGCGAGACGTGGCGCAACTCCAGAACGGGCTTGCCCGAAACAGCGGGGGAAGATAACCCACTTTGAACTACCCTCTGCGACTCCAACATTGACTCAACTCCAATGATTTTCATAGTGGCCCAAGTGAGGGCTGATCCCCCTGATCTAGACAGATGATGGCGGGAGCAATGAGGGTTGCAGGCCGGTTTATCTCGAGAAGCCCATTGGTACGACCAGCCCCATCCTCACTACATCAAAGAGAAGGGCGGCCAACTGTGTTGGCAGATACTTTATGCGCCGGTGACGTATCCCCATTTTCAGCTTCGGGAGAGGGGGGATCCCTGAGAATCCGGTCATCCAAAAGAATATGGTCATTTCGATGCAAACTAAGACACTGCACCCACACTAAAACGTTGGTCGCGTCGTCGCGCCAGCGTTGCGGAGCAATAATGCACGAAGCCAGAAAGCCTTTCTCAGTAGCCCTGGCGTCTCAACCTAACCTGAAACGACTATAACTATCTATAACTATCTATCAAATAAGACTCCGACTACTGATGTTCGAAGACGTTACTGAAGCCCAACAGATCCAGCTCTACCAAAGTAGGCAAATGTTGGAAACACTGCTGCGCCAACTCCCAGCGTTCTTCCCGCCGTAACATCTCCGCCAACTTGTGGCGCACCGGAATCAAATAGCGAACATCGTTGGCGGCATATTCCAGCTGTTCGGCGGATAGCGCGTGGACGGCTCCCCAATCGGAGCTTTGGGCAGTTTTGTTGAGTTCGACCCCGCACAGCTCGCTCACCACATCTTTGAGGCCATGCTTGCTGGTGTAGGTGCGGGCCAGTTTGCTGGCAATTTTGGTGCAAAAGACGGGCCACGCCCGGATTCCCAGGTGATAGCGCAGCATCGCCAGGTCAAAGCGGGCGTAGTGGAAAATCTTTTCAATGTTGGGATCCGTCAGCAGCCCCGCCAGAAGGGGGGCCTGCTTTACTCCACGGCTCAACCGCAACAACACCACCTCGCCGGCAGGGTTGGCGATTTGCACCACGCAGAGCCTGTCCCGCTGCGGGATCAACCCCATCGTCTCCGTATCCACGGCCAAGTGGGGTTCCCCGGCCAGGGCCTTTGCCATTGCAGGGGTGAGATCTTCGTCGCAGAGCTGGAAAGGTTGCAGGCCCACTCAGGATCTCTCAAAAGGGTGTTTTGGCTGCATAACCAAGCGGCGAAGGCCAGGCAACTACCAGCTAGACTTGACCACACCTGGCAATAAGCCTCTGTGGGCCATTTCCCGCAGGCTGTTGCGGCACAGGCCGAAATCGCGGAAGTAACCCCGGGGACGCCCGGTTTTCCAGCAGCGGTTGCGCAGGCGTGTGGGCGAGCTGGCCCGAGGGAGTTTTTGCAGTTGGGCGTGCAGCTCCATGCGGGTGGCCTGGTCGATGTTGGGATCGGCCATGGCCGCTTTCAGTTGTTGGCGCTTCTCCCGATACTTCTCGACCAAGCGTTGGCGCTTTTTCTCCCGCTCGATCATGCTCTTTTTAGCCACGGCTCACTGTTTCCCCAGATTTTTCAGCTTTACTAGAATAACGGGGAGCAGCGGCCCCAAGCAAGGGGATCCCAGGCCCGCCCACGGCCATCCTCGCCAATGTTCATCCCTCTTTTCCGCTCTCCGTAGGATCCCTGAGGCCAGCCCCTCGGCTTGGGGGCAACCTACCTCTATAGGCGAGGTTGGTGTTGGGTGATGGCCATTTCCAGAGTGATCCCGTTTATCGCCGCCAAGTTTAGGGTTTCCCCAGAGCAGATCGAGGCCACGCGCGGGATTCTCCCCAAGCCCCCGGCTCTGTTGGCGGTGCTCAAGTCCGCTCCTCCGCTGCCCAAAGAGGTTTTGCAGGATCCCAGTTTGGCCTATATCTATCCTGCCGCCTTCATTCAATGGTCGAAGTGCATGCATGGCTTGGCGGATTGGGACACTGGGCCGGCACTGAGCTACGCCGATTATGTGGCGCAAATGGAGCTGGCCTTTATGCCGACCGATATTGCCGTGAGTGGCTGCTAGGGATCCCTTGGGCTGGCCCTTTAGTCTTTGCTCATTCCATTTCGGAAGATGCGCCGAGAAGCCTCGCGGACAAACTCTTTGAGCCAACCGGATTTTTGGGTATTTTGCACCTGGGCTTTGACCACCGCCTGCATCCCCCCTTCTCCCCAGCTTTGGTTGTGCTGGAAATACTCAATGAAGCTCTTGCCGGCAATGCGGGTGAGATAGCCAGCACTGGCTGCCTGAATGGGGGCTGTCGCCAGAAAACCGACGACGCTCACTTCGGCAACGGTGGCCAAGATCCCCGTGGTCAGTTGGATCGCCCCTTCCACCAAGCCCAAGCCCGCTAGGGTTTTGGCCAGAGACAAGGCCAGCTCCCGCCCCTGCTGCAGGTTCATTTTGCAGCCGTAAAGGGATCCCAGTTCCACCACCATCTGGGCGTTGATGGCGGCAATGGCCAGCAGATCCACCGCCGGGATGGGGTTGGCAAATACCACCCCTGTAACAATCCACTGAAAGCGATCGATCACTTCCTCGGCTTGGCGGCGCAGTTGGGCTTGGAGAATCCGTTTGGCCTCTTCCCCCAACTGTTGCGATTGCAGCAGAGCATTGTCCAAGGCCAGGGATCCACCTTCGGCATAGAGCACTGCCTGCACGCGATCCCGCACGGCGGCCACATCCGGCTCCGGTCGCCAGGTTTGGGATCCCACCCGCACAGGGGCTGGAGCAGCGGCAGCTATCAACACATCCTGAGGTGGAATCAGGGGGTAGACCCGCTCCCGCAGGCGTTGCAAGAGGATCTGCCGTTCTTCTGAGGTGTAGCGATCCGCTTTGTTCAGGATCAGCAAGGCCCGCTTGCCCAGGGCGATCAACCGGCGCAAGGGATCCACCTCCGACTGGCGCAGATCCCCATCCACCACCACTAGGAGCAGATCGGCAGCTTGGGCTTGGGCTTGCGCCTCCTGTTCCCGCATCACCCCTGCCGGGCCGATCTCCAAAATGCCGGGGCAATCCAGGATCTGCACCGGCTGCGGGATCCCAGGCAAGTTCCAATCGTAACAAGCCACCGCCTGGGTGGTGCCCAGAGTGGCCCCCACCGCCCCCGCCCGCCGCCCCAGCAGCGCGTTGACCAAAGAAGTCTTGCCCGCCGACCCGGTGCCGAAGACCACCACCTTCAGCTGGGGCTGGGCCAACTGTTGGGCCAGCAGAGCCGACCGCTCCGCCAGCGCTGCCCGCGCCACTTCATCCTGGATTTGCGCTAGCTGCGCCTCCAGTTGGGCCAAGTTCTGTTGCGCCGCTTTCCGCTTTTCCAAAGCCGTCTCCGGCAAGGCAAGGGGTTGGGTAATTTCCCTCCTGCTGGGGGCGGGTTGGCGAAACAGAAACAAGTAGTAGATGGCAGCGGCCAAAAACACCAGCAGCAGCAGCAGCAGCACCCCAATCAACAGCCCCCCCAAAATCGGGTGGTAGCGGGTGGCGTAGTACAGATCGAGAAACGATTGGATCAGCCAGACGATCAGCCCGGTGAACGAGGCCAACAGCGCCAACAGCAGCAGCAAGCGCAGGTAAGGGAGCGACCGCATAGGGATCCAACAAGGCCACAACCGTTCGCGTCAGCGGGACGGAGTCCTTTTGACTCTACCCGCGGCTGAGCATATCCGGCTACCTAGATGTCGCCTTCTGGCTGCAGGGGCAGGGCTTCTCCATCCGACTCTTCCTTTTCACACCGAGATTCCCCCTCGATGACCTGAATGGCCTGCGGATCCCCGTCAACTTTCACTTGCAGATGGCGCAACTGCCATGCCGAGCCGGCCATGCCCCGCTCCGATTCCACCACCACATCGCCGGTGCGCTGGGCCCCTGTAATCAAAAAGAACAGACACACCCAACCGGCTTCCTCATCTTCCTGAAAACGCAGCCGCGAGGGCCATCCCGGCCTCAGGGGCTCTCCCAAACGTTCCACCACCACGGCATTTTGTTCGAGCTGCTCCACCGCCAACTGGTAGGTGCGATAGGCTCCTGAGGCACGGATCCCATTCCAGACTAGGATCCCTGCCCCCGCCAGCCCCAGGCCCAACACCGCCAGCAGGCCCAAACAGCCGCAGCCACAGCAGCCCAGAGGGACAGCACAGCCGACTTTTTGTGGAGTTTCTGACACAGCCCATTGCCACCCTAAAATGCCCCCACCCTAACACAAGGCTGTTGCTCATCCTCTATGCCTGCGTTGCCGACAAGGTACAGACAAAAAGCCAAGCAACCCTACGCCATTTGTCGGTGACGAACATCGCTTCTCAGTTCCGTATTGCCACAGATATCTGTTACGGCCTCAAGCAACAGCTCGAAAAATCATGGGATCAGCACCTCTTTGGCCAGTTCAAGCAACTCACTGTTGAGTCTAATTTTGTACTGCGGTGAGGATGGGATCCCTACGTATCCAATTGTTGGCTCTGCTCCCACTTCGATTAGAAAGGCTTGTGACACAAAGATTTCAAGCTTTTCGCCTACACGGAATCCGGATGGCTCAGAAGGTCAATAGGTATCTGGAAAGCCCTATTTCCGAGCACCGAGAAAGAAGACAAAGTGCGCGCATACCGAATCCGCTATTTGGCGGAGTCAATATCAGAGGGATTTGTCGAGAATAAGAGCAGCAAAAGGTCTCCATCCAATCGCCTAAACCTATGGATGAAGCGACAACCATAACCGTGCAGCAGATCATTCAAACCGCCATGATGACCGGTTTGCTCACCGCTGCTCAGGAACACGAACTTAACGTAAGGCTATTTCGAGAGGAGTGCTCCGAAGCCGACCTCTTCCTGCTGCGCCGTCTACACCGCTGCCTACGCCAGGGATCCATCCGCCAGATCCCGGCCCTGAACAACACTGTAGCGGTTGGCCGCTTTGGCCCGCCCCTGCGCCTGGTACCGGACAGAGCCGAGACAACTCAGTCCCAGCCGACTGGGTTAAACCTGGCGAGGGATCCCAAGACCGGGTAGTCAAGCAATTACAAGCAATTAGTGACGAGGGGGCAGAGGTAAGGTCGAGGGTTGGGCAACGGTCAAATCAGGGAAAGGAGGAGCTGAGGTTTTGCTTTCCCCGTCGTGCAGCAACACATATAAAGCAAACACATATAAAGCAAGGGATCACCAACGACGTCAACGGCAAGGCAATCTCGAATGAGCTACGGACTTCTACAGCACTTCCCTTTGCCTCTCTTCATCGCTGGAGCCCTTCCGAGTTCAGCCGCTTAGCTGAGCTTTTGAATAGGAGCGATACGGGGATCCAAGATTTTCTGTTGACCGATAGCGGGAAACCTCACCGCAATCGTGACCCGTTCACCACTGCCGAACACATGGGTAATCTGGCCTTGTCCGAATTGGGGATGTTGCAAACGATCTCCAATCGCCCACTGTTCTGAACGGCTTTGGCGGCGATTGGGCCTGGCCTTGGGTGCATCTGAAAGGGACAGTCCACTGCCGTGGGAGAGCTGTCGAGAAACGGCTCCGCGTCTGTCGAATTCGATTAACTCTTGGGGCAGTTCACTTAAAAATACCGAAGGAATAGCTGGTTCGCGGTTGCCGTAGAGCATCCTTTCCCTGGCGTGGCTGATATACAACTGCTCACGGGCACGGGTAATGCCCACATAGCAAAGGCGTCGTTCTTCTTCCAAGGCAGCGGGATCCTCCAAAGCCCGGAAATTGGGAAACAGACCCTGCTCTACCCCCACCAAGAACACAACAGGAAACTCCAAACCTTTGGAAGAGTGCAACGTCATTAGCGAAACTTTCTCAGCGCCTTCCTGAAGGTTATCTAAGTCGGAAGCCAAAGACACATTGCTCAAAAAAGCCTCAAGGCTGGGATCCTCCTGTTCTTCCTCGAATTGGCGAGCGGCATTGTAAAGTTCCATCACGTTGGCCGCTCTTTCTTCGGCTTCGTCTGTACCCTGCGCCTTGAGATCCTCCAAATAGCCGGAATCCCTTAGCAACCCTTCGATAAGGGTGGCGGCTGAAGTCTGAGAAGCCTGTCGATGCCAATGCTGAATCAGCTGAGCAAACTGAATGACAGGCCTAGCCAAACGACCCACCAAGCTACTTACAGAGGTTTCGTCGCTGAGAATTGCCCACAAAGGCACGTTGAGAGCCGCCGCCGCTTCGGTCAGCTTGTCCAGGGTGGATTTGCCAATGCCACGGCGCGGCACGTTAATAATTCGCAGCAGGCTAAAGGAGTCGGCAGGGTTAGCCACAACCCGTAAATAGGCTAGGACATCCTTAATTTCTTTGCGGTCGTAAAATCGCAGTCCGCCCACCACCGTGTAAGGGATCCCCCACCGCAGCAAGACCTCTTCAAAAGGACGGGATTGAGCGTTGATGCGGTAGAGAATGGCAAAATCTCCCCAGGAAAAAGCATTGGCATTTTGGCCGTGTAATCGTCGGATGGTATTGACAACAAACTCGGCCTCTGCAATCTCATCATCCGCCTGATGAAGAAAAATCGGATTTCCTTGCTGACGGGTTGGCCTGAGAACTTTATCAATGCGCTCTGTATTTTTCTCGATGAGGGCGTTGGCCGCCTGCAGAATGGTAGCTGTAGAGCGATAGTTCTCCTCCAGCTTGATCATGGTGCGGGTATCATCGTCCGGAAGACCATCGCCAAAGGTCTCTTGAAACTCCAGCAAGATGGTAAAATCTGCCCCGCGAAACCGATAGATGCTTTGATCGGCATCTCCCACCACAAAGATCGATCGGTTTCTCCAATCCAACCGAGATCTGCAGGTCTCGCCGTTGGTGGCCAACAGACGAATCAACTCATACTGAGTGCGGTTGGTGTCTTGGTATTCATCCACCAAAATGTGTCGAAATCGTTGGTGCCAGTAAGCCAACACCTGCTCGTTTTGTCGAAAAAGCTGCACTGGTATCCAAATCAAGTTATCAAAGTCCAGAGCATTGTTGGCTGCCAGTTGGTCTTCATAGATTTCGTAAACTTGGGCAATGGTACGGCCACGGAAGTTGGGCTGATTGCGCTCCAGGTCGGCAGGAGTCCAACCTTGGTTTTTGGCATTGCTAATGGCGTAGCGTACCGACCTTGGGTCAAACTTGCGCTCATCCAAGTTCAGTTGCTTGGTTACAATCTCCTTCACCAGAGATTGGGCATCTGATTCATCGAAGATCGAGAAGTGGCGAGTCCACTTGCGCCCCTTGGGATCCTGATATTTTTCGATCTCCAGGCGCAGGATCTGGGCAAATAAGCTGTGGAACGTGCCAATCCAAAGAGGCTTAATCCAGCGGTGGTAAACAGCAGATTTTAGTCGCGTTGCCTGGGCCGGCTCCAATTCCTCTAAGGGGATCCCAAATTGTTCTTGAGCTTCTTGTTCGGCAAAGAGCTGCTCAATGCGCTCTTTCATCTCACGGGCGGCCTTGTTGGTGAAGGTCACGGCCAAAATTTCTCCTGGATCCACCCGATAGTGGCGAACCAGGTAGGCAATGCGGTGGGTGAGGGCGCGCGTCTTGCCGGAACCTGCCCCCGCCACCACTAGCAGCGGGCCACAAAAGTGTTGCACCGCTTGCCGTTGAGAAGGGTTGAGGGCATCCAGCAAAGAGGCGTGAGTCATGGCCAGCAAACCAGAAACTGCCTTCCATTATGGGCACCAACCCAATGGGGATGAGAAGCCCAGAGGGCATTTTGGAGCACCAAAGATGAAGATCGGTTAAGATTTGGCCGGCCCGCTCCAGAGCTCCCCGCCATGAACCGAGTGCTGTCCTGCTGCTGTGCCCCGGCTAACCGCTGCTGGCTTTGCGTTCAAAAGAGACTTGTGGCTTTGGGGTTTGCCACCCTTGCCCTGCTTTCTCAAGGTGCGTTCGATCCCGTTCAAGCCGGCAACTGCCCCAGCAATGGTAACCGTGATGAATCTCTGGCTTTCAAAGTGGAGAGCGTTTTCGGAGGGCAGCTTGACCTAAGTCGGTATGAGGGCATTCAAGCGTTGATCTTGACCAACAGCCAAACCCGCTCGCAATCGGAAGCCCTCTCCAAAAGTTTGGCCCTGGAGTTTGGGCAAAACCCTCGGCTGCGCCAGATCGTGCTGGTGGATGGCAGGGGGCTGCTGCTGGTGCGCCACTTGGTTTTGCAGGCCATCCGGGAGAGTGTACCGACGGATCCCCGCCTGGTTTCTCCGTTTGTGTATGTCTCGGTCGATTTTGAGGGAGAAACCATCCAGAAGCTGCAAGAAATAGCCGCTGCAACCTTGCCTGGGATCAATTTTCGCCGCCAGGCTGTTTTGTTGCTTTTGGACGGCCAGGGAACTCTTCTGAGCGGATTTGCCGACTTGGAGCAATCCAACCTCAGCATTCGCCGGTGCATTCGCACCCTCATCGGATAGTCCCACTTCCCTTTCACACCGGCAACGCCTCTCCTCTGCTGCTCTGGCCCAACCGTTAGACTGGTCATACCGGTCATGTTGAAGCTTTGAGTCAACCGGTCGAACGACGGCTCTCTGTTCGCGGGATCCCATGCGCCGCCAGCTCAAAATCTTGAACCAAATCCTCGATTACAAGCTTGCCAACTTGCGGCTGTTTGGCCGAGCCGAGCTGAAGGGGCCTGTTCTCAACGTGCTGCTGGAACGGCTGCCGGGCGATGTGGTGGATACCCTGCAGGTGATGGAGGTGGTGCGCAGTGCGGTGGAAGCCTCTCTGCTGCAAGGGTTGCGCAAGGTCAACGTTTACCTTTGGTGCCGCGGACAAACTGAAGAAGCGCCGGAGTGGAGCGAAAGCTTTGCTGTAGAGCCATTGGTCTTGGCCCACCCCAAGGAGCTCCGAAGCCTTGCTTTCAACTATCGACAAGACTATCCCGGCATGCGGGTGCTGTTTTTCTGCCTGGGCCTTTGTCTGGGCGGCTTTTACCTGTTGGGGGGCTGGGAGAAGACAGGTTGGATCGATTGGATCCCCGTAGGACTGGCCTTCGCCTTGGGGGTGATCTTCCCCTGGCTCAAACGCTCCCTCAGCCAGTTTGTACACCCTCTATTTCTCCGCCTTGGCCTGGGCTTGGGCTTGGTCTTATTGGGCCTGGCAGTGGCGCTGATCTGGCGGCAGGGCTGGAGCGTTGCCTATGGGATCCTCGGCCTCCTAGCCATCCTCCTGTTGGGTCTGGGAGCCTAGTTCTCAACCGGCAGTGGTGCCGCTGAAGACGTGTAGGGCAGGGCCGGTCATCCACACGTGCTGTGTGCTCGGATCCCAGCGAATTTCCAGATTTCCTCCCGGCAGTTCTACTGTAGCTTGCGATTCTGCGCGCTCCTCCAAAACAGCAGCCACCAAAACAGCACAGGCACCCGTCCCACAAGCCAGCGTTGCCCCTGCTCCCCGCTCCCAAACCCGTAGGCGCAGACGAGTCGGGCTGAGCACCTGCACAAATTCGGTGTTGGTGCGCTCAGGAAAGGCCGGATGATGCTCAAACAGGGGGCCCACAGCTGCCAAGTCCAGCTCCTCCAGGGATCCCTCTTCTTCCAGGAAGACCACACAATGGGGGTTGCCCATGCTCACCGCCGTCACCCGCCACTCTCGCCCGGCCACTGCAAGCGGCTGCCGAATGACCTTCTCATCCGGTTCGACCAAGGTGGTGGGGATCTGCTTGGCCAAAAGGCGAGGGATCCCCATGTCCACTGTGACCAGCCCATCTGCCCGCACCTGCGGCACGATTCGCCCCGCCAAGGTGTGGATCTGGTAGGCGCCATCCCGACCTGGGATCCCCAAGTCCTGCAGAAAGCGGGCCAAACAGCGGATCCCATTGCCGCACATCTCCGCCTCGGAACCGTCGCTGTTGAAGAGGCGCATGCTGAAATCTGCCCCCTCCTGCCCTGGCAGCAGGAAGATAACCCCATCGGCTCCCACCCCAAAGCGGCGATTGCAAAGGGCAACGGCCTCTTCTGGGCTCAAGCAGGGCTGAGACTGCCGGCGGTTGTCCACCAAGATAAAATCGTTCCCCAATCCCTGGTACTTGTGAAAGGAGAGACGGGGGATCAGCCGAGCAGACATTTACCCAGATATCCCAACGACAAGCTTTAATCCTCGTGCATCTCGTAGGGATCCTGCAAGTCCTTGGAAGGGGGGCCAAAGGCCGTGTAGATGGCAAACGCGGTGATGCAGATGGTGACTGCCGCAATCGCCACAATTAGGGAAAAGGTGGGTTCCATATCTAAGTCTGAGTCCTCAGATCCTGAGAGCGTTCGACTACAGTATTACACAAGTTTACAATTCATTGCTCAAGGCAAAAGGGGTTGGCCAGATTCTGATAGCGTGATTTTAATGGGGTGGCTGTCTGGGCGGTGCCGAGCACCAGGGATCCGCCTTCGAGCCTGCTATCTTCGACTTCGTCAACGTGTTCGGTTTCTAAGCGAGAACCTATGGCCATTCGTACCAAACTGGGCGATCTGCTGCGTCCCCTCAACTCGGAATACGGTAAAGTGGCTCCCGGCTGGGGCACCACGCCCCTGATGGCGGTCTTCATGGCCCTATTCGCCGTCTTCCTGTTGATCATCCTGCAGATTTACAACAAGTCGCTGCTTTTGGAAGACATCAACGTTTCTTGGGAGAGCCTCAGCTTCTGAGTTCCCCAGCCCTACTCTGGGGAAAGTCCCTGTCCCGCCAAAGAGCTGCCCAGCGGGAGCAGGATAGTTTCCGTCATCTCCTAAGCCGATGCCTTCAGGGTGCTGGCTCCAGGCGCAGCAGGGATCCATTCGGGGCGTCCGTCAACAGGTAAAGGAGTCCATCCGGCCCCTGCCGCACATCGCGAATGCGGCCCACCGCCCCCTCTAAGAGACGCTCTTCTGCCACCACGCGCTCTCCATCCAGTACCAGACGGGCCAAGTGTTGCCCGGCCAGCGCCCCCACAAACAGGTTGCCCCGCCATTCGGGGAAAGCCTCCCCCGTGTAGAAAGTCATGCCAGAAGGAGCGATAGAGGGCGTCCAGTGCAGCAGAGGGGAAGCCAAGCCGGGAGCTGCCGCCAGTCCTTGGCCGACGGGTTCTCCCGTATATTCTCGACCGTGGGTGATTAGGGGCCAGCCGTAGTTGACGCCGGGGGCCAAGATGTTGATCTCGTCCCCACCCTGCGGCCCATGTTCATGGGACCAAATTGCCCCTGTTTCAGGGTGGCGGGCCATTCCCTGAATGTTGCGGTTGCCGTAGGTAAAAGTTTCCGGCAAAGCCCCTGCTTGGCCGACAAATGGGTTGTCCGCCGGGATCCCTCCTGAATCAGTGACGCGCAACACTTTACCGGCAGAATCCCCCAAATCTTGGGCTCGATCCCGTTCTCCCCGGTCTCCGGTGCTGATGTAGAGAAATCCCTGTTCATCAAAGGCCAGGCGGGAGCCAAAGTGCTGTTGAGCGGGGGTCTTGCGCTCCATGTCGAAAATCACCTCCAGATCCTGTAGGCCCCCTTCCCCCAGACGGGCTCGCGCCACCCGCGTGCCTCCCCCACTGGGCCCAGGAGCGGCATAGGACAGGTAAATCCAGCCGTTCTCCGCGTAATTAGGGTGCAAGGCAATGTCCAGCAGGCCCCCCTGCCCCTGGGCAAACACCTCGGGCACACCGGCTATGGGCTGGGGATCCAATCCCTGGGGGGTAACTCGGCGCAGCCGCCCTGGGCGTTCGGTAACCAAGAGAGTTCCATCCGGCAAAAAGGCCATCCCCCAAGGGTGCTCCAAACCCTGGGCCAAAGTAACCACCCGAAACGCTTGCTCTGTTCTGGCCCTGGGCAAGGCTTGGGCATGCTCCCCCCGTTGCAGGGCCATCACCGTTTCAGGGCTGACCGGATAGGCCACCACGGCAGGGGGGGCGGACAACCCTCCCAAAAGCAGTAGCGCGGAGAGAAGTTTGCTCGCCGGGATCCTCATGGCCATTGCCGCCTCGTTTTCGCGATGGATTCTGGGGTCTGAGCTAGTCGATTATTACCGCTGCTCTTCTGGAGAGGGGTACCGATGAGGGCAGAACCCGCTACGGACAAGCGTGGGCAACCCCCTGTCCCCTCCCGGCCATAGGCTAGCCTTGAGAGCAGCAATCTGTCTCCAAAGCATGCTGGAACCTGGCGAGATCTTGGGACTCGATCCCGCGGGCGCGAACGGCCAATCCCCCGCTCGCCCGCCCCAAAGGCAAACTTGTGGATCCCTGCAACAGCTCCAGGCTCACTCTCGCGGGATCCACCTCATCTGTGCCCAGGGCTGCTGGTCTATGCAGGTGCTCACCCCCCGTCTGTTTCGGCTGCGCTTTAGCCCCAGCGGAGCGTTTTTGCCCCGTCGTTCCTGGGATGTGGCTCCAGCCGATGAAGAGTGGCCGCCGGCTCCCTTTGAACTGCAGGAAAGCTCCACCCAAATCCACCTGTCCACCTCCCAGGTGCAAGTCCGCATCGACCGGGATCCCATCCGGTTTAGTTTTCAAGATTCTCAAGGGCAAGAGTTCTGCGCCGATGTCCCTTCCGGCCTTACCTGGGGATCCGATAGCATCCGCCTGGTCAAACACCTCCACCCTGCCGAGCACATCTATGGCCTAGGGGAACGGGCGGGGCTACTCAACAAACGGGGTCGGCGCTACAGCCACTGGACTCGCGACTGCTGGAACTACGACGCCCACAGCGACAATCTCTACCAGGCCATTCCCTTCGCCCTGTTTCTTCGCCCCAACCTCTGCTACGGGCTCTTCCTGCACTGCACCCACTGGAGCCAGTTCGACCTGGGCCAGATCGATCCCGAGCAGTGGGCCATCGAGGTGCGCGCCCCCGAGCTGGATTACTACCTGATCTACGGCCCCACCCCGGCCTTGGTGCTCGAGACCTACACCCAACTCACTGGGCGGCCTCCCCTTCCTCCCCTCTGGGCCTTGGGCTACCAACAGTGCCGCTGGAGCTACGCCAGCGCCGCTCAGGTTCAAACCGTTGCGCAGCAATTTCGCCAGCGGCAGATCCCCTGCGACGTCATTTACTTGGATATCGACTACATGCGCGGCTACCGCGTCTTCACCTGGGATCCCCGCCGCTTCCCCGAACCGGCCCGGCTCATGGCCCAACTCCACGAGGCTGGCTTCCGGGTGGTAGCCATTGTGGATCCCGGCGTCAAGTTCGAGCCCGAAGCCGACTACGCCGTCTTCGACGAGGGCTTGGCCCAGGATTTCTTTATCCGCCGCGCCGACGGCCACCTCTTCCATGGCTACGTTTGGCCAGGCAAAGTCCTCTTTCCCGACTTCTTGCGCCCCGGAGTGCGGCAGTGGTGGGGATCCTGGCAACGGGTTCTCACCCAAGCCGGTGTGGATGGCATCTGGAACGACATGAACGAGCCGGCCCTCAACGACCGCCCCTTTGGAGACGGCGGCCAGATCGTCGATATCCCCCTCGATGCCCCCCAAGGCCCACCCGACGAACCCACCACCCACGCCGAAGTTCACAACCTGTACGGCCTGCTGATGACACGCGCTTCCCGTGAAGGCTTGGAACAGCTCAACCCCAACCGGCGCCCCTTCGTGCTGACCCGCTCCGGCTTTGCTGGGATCCAGCGCTGGGCTGCCGTCTGGACAGGCGACAACCAATCCTCCTGGGAACACCTGGAGATGTCCCTGCCCATGCTCCTAAACCTGGGCCTGTCGGGAGTTAGCTTTGTCGGCGCGGACATCGGCGGCTTCGGTGGCAATGCCACTCCCGAGCTGTTTGCCCGTTGGATGCAAATGGGAATTCTTTACCCCCTCATGCGCGGCCACAGCGCCCTGGGCACCCGCCCCCACGAGCCCTGGAGCTTTGGCCTCGAAGTGGAAACCATCTGCCGGCAGGCCATTCAGTTGCGTTACCAGCTGCTGCCCTACCTCTACAGCCTCTTTTGGGAGTCCAGCCAAACCGGATCCCCCATCTTGCGCCCCCTTCTCTACGAGTTTCCCGACGATCCGCAAACCTACGAGATCTCAGATCAAGCCATGCTGGGATCCGCCCTCCTAGCTGCCCCTGTGGTTCGGCCTGGCGTGCGGTGCCGCGCTGTTTACCTACCCCAGGGCACTTGGTTTGATTGGTGGACAGGTCAGGCCCACACCGGCCCCCGCTACATTCTCGTCCCTGCCCCTCTCGAACAACTGCCGCTGTTTGTGCGGGGTGGCTCCGTTCTGCCTTTAGCTCCCCCCTGCCCGTCCACCGCCCACCTGCGCCGTGACCAACCGCACCTCAAACTCTACCCCGGCAACGGCAGCTTCACCCTCTACGAAGACGACGGGGAAACCCTCGCCCATCGAGCAGGAGCCTGGGCCACCACCCTCTTCCGCTTGCGACAGCAAAATGGCCAGCTCATTCTGGAGATCGAGGCCCGCCAGGGCAACTGGAGCCCGCCCCAGCGTAGCTGGCTTCTGGAGCCCCTTGGCCACACTCCCCTCTCCCTGCCGGACACCGGACAGCCGCAACGGGTTCTCTGGCCCACCCCAGAGGATCCCCCGTTTAGGTGACATACTCCCATCACTGACCCTACAGGTACAGCGTGGGCTTCTCGCTTCATCGGGGAGCTACTGCAAGAACCCTCTGCGAGCAGACACGGGATGCCCCACCGCGTAGTTGCACCAGATTCCGGCAACGCCGTTTTGTACAACCATGTTGATTATAGTACAGAATATATCCGCCTTTCATCCCGACCCTCCTGCTGTTGCAGAGAGTGCGGGGCTTCCCGGCGAGCTAGCTAATCGCCCTCACGGCCTCCAGCAGCTCCCGGTTGTCTCGCTTGAACAAGGGCAGCCACTCCACATGCTGGTAGCGTAGGATCCCTTGGCTATCCACCAAAAAATAGGCCCGCCGCGTCCCCAGCAGGCTGTCCACCCCGTACTGCTGGCTCACGGTTCTGTCCACATCGCTCAGCAAAGGAAACTCCAGCTTAAGCTGCTCGGCAAAGGCTTGGTGCCTGGAGAGGGGATCGCTGCTGATCCCCAAGATCTCGCAGCCCGCGGCCCGGAAAGCTTCCCAATCCTCCCGAAAGCAACGCATCTCGCTCGTGCATACCGGGGAAAAATCCGCCGGGTAAAAGGCCAGCAACACCTTGCTCTTGCCCCGGTAGGCCGCCAGTGAAATCTGGGCTCCCTTTTGGATCCCTTTCCCCACCGCAGGCAAGCTAAAGTCAGGAGCAACAGCCCCAATCACAATCCCCATAGACCCGTCTAACCCAATCTGAGCTCACTTCAACAGTCTAACGGTGGATCCGGATCCCTTCTGGCTTCAAAAAATTTTGGGTTGGATATCTTGACGTGGGAGTGGTGGTGGGGATAGGGTAGTAAAGCGCCACAAGGCCACCCAGCCCCGGCGCCCCAGAACCTTGACAAGTAACTCGTTCAGTCAACCATCGCCAAGCAGCACAGCAGGCTCCCTGAGTCGGCTGGTGGCTGCTCATTCAACCCTGTCAAGTTTCCATTTTTCCAGAGACAAGCTCTTGCATCGACACGGAGAGTTTGATCCTGGCTCAGGATGAACGCTGGCGGTATGC